>JALWSU010000267.1 GCA_026993485.1 Thiotrichaceae bacterium
GCAGAAAAACTGGCAGCTATAAAAAAATTAATTGATTCAAAATCAAAGGGCGTTGCAGCTCTCATAAGCATTTTGAAGGATAAAGAACATACTAATCATACGATTCGCCGTGCTGTCATGGAAGGTTTAGGCAAAATTGGCTCTCCAGCAGTAGAAGCAGTTCCTAATTTGCTAGAAGAACTATTTAATGAAAAAAATTCTATGCCGATCCGACGGGTGGCTGCCGTTGCCATAGGCAACATAGGAAAAGCTGCAACTGATGCGATTCCAGAATTGGTGAAGACACTCAAGCATAATGACCCTGAAATTAGCCAAGCAGTTGTTGAGGCCTTAAATAAAATTGACCCACAATGGCCACAGGATGAGAAAATTCATGATCAAGTCCTTGAAGCTATTCCTTTCTTTGTCAACATGTTAGTCGAAAAAGATAGTAATACTGGTTCTTTTGTCGCCAGCATTTTAAAGCAAACCGATCCAGAAAAATGGCCACAAAGCAAAAATGAGCTTCGCCAAAAAATCATCCCTACTCTCATAATTGCTCTTGTAAAGGCTTTGGTCAATAATCAGAAACAGATTTATAATCTAATCGGAAACATTTTAGACAAACTCGATCCAGAATGGCCACAAAGTGAAACAGCTCGTCGCCTAATTCCTGTACTGGTTCAAGCGCAAGCAGATAATCGTTCTTTGGTTAAAAATCTAGCAATCAAAACCTTAAAAAAGGTTGACCCAACTGGTAAAAAAACAATTCCTGCTATTGTGGAAGCACGAATAGATGATTTTAGCGAAAGTCGTCGCCAATTAGCAATCAAGGTATTGAAATTATTAAATAAAATTATTCCTGATTGGGAACATAGTGAATCCGCTCGTAAGAGTATCCCTCAACTCATAAAAGCACGCCTCAATCCTGCTGAGGAAATTCGTGATGCTGCTGAGAAACTGTTAAATAAAATTACCCCTGCTTGGGCACGGGAACAAGCTGCTCGTGATTTAGTACCTTATTTTTTGAAAGTACTGGAAACCAACACTAATGAAATAGATGCCCGTTGTAGGGCTGTTGAAACTTTGGGGGAAATGGGACCTCCCATTAAAGATGAGGTTAGCGATCATTTCAGGATTTTTTTAGAAAAAAATAAAGCAATTTCGGGTAGACTTTTCAGTGCTCTAGAATATGCTTGGGACAAAATTGATACCTCGAAAGAGTGGCGAAAAGAATTATGGAAATTACTTGAGGAGGTTCGTATGGCTCAACAGGAAGCTGAGTCTGCGGCTCCTTGGGCACAGCCGCAGCAATAACTCTGCCTCATTGCTCAAGCAGCGAGGCGAATAGTTAAACTCGGAATGTTTGAGTACCTAAGAGAAATCAAAAAATCAAAATGCTAAAACGCAAATATTATTTTTATTTTTATTTTTATTTTATTATTCTACTAATCGGATTCGTATTAAGTATAAGCAGTTGCAAGAATCAGTATGATGACGTTTATCAAGCACAATTTTATGTGTTTGGCACTTTGGTGGGCATTAGTATTTGGGGAGTGCCTGAAGAAAAGGCGAGTCAAGCGGTAAATATCATTACTCAAGATTTTCAGGCAATGCACAAGAATTGGCACGCTTGGCATAAAAGCCTTTTAACTGATTTAAATCAAGCTTTAGCCTCTGGAAAAGTTTCAACCGCAACACAATTATTGCCTTTATTGAAACTGGCTAAACTTTATTCTCGCCAAAGTGATGGGTTATTTAATCCAGCAATTGGGCAACTTATTCGATTATGGGGATTTCAAAACGATGATTTCTCTGAAAATCTGCCACCACCTTCAGCAGAGAAAATCGCCGAACTGGTTAATCTTGCCCCTAGTATGAATGATATTCAAATTAATGGAGAACAGGTTTATTCTACAAATCCAGCAGTGCAATTAGATTTTGGAGCTTTTGCTAAAGGTTATGCTGTTGATTTAGCTATTAAAAAATTACAAAAATTAGGCATAAACAATGCGATAATTAATGCTGGTGGTAATCTGAAAGCGATAGGAAAAAAAGGACAACAGCCTTGGTTTATCGGAATTCGCCATCCTAGCGGAACTGGAGTTTTAGCCGCTCTTACAATTAAAGGCGAAGAAAGTGTAATTACATCAGGAAATTATGAACGTTTTCATGAATATAATGGGGTAAGATATTCACATATAATTGATCCGCGTACTGGGCAACCAGCGCGAGGTTTAACATCTGTCACAGTAATCGATCCTAATGGAGCTTTAGCAGATGCAGCATCAACAGCTTTAACTATTGCTGGATTACAAGATTGGCATCGAATTGCGCGACAAATGGGGGTTAAATATGTGATGTTAGTAGATGAAGCTGGAATAGTTTATGTCAATCCAGCAATGGCAGAACGAGTGCAATTTGATCCCAAAAACAAACCTCAAATTGTTGTAAGTCAACCACTGAAATAAGTAATTATGTCAAAAGTAATTAATCTTTATCGTTATCCCATTAAGGGGATGAGTGCTGAAATTTTGCAAGCTGTTTCTTTGCGAACTGGTGAAGCTATTGCATTAGATCGCTGTTTTGCCTTAGCGCATGGTACTACGGCATTTAATCCCGAAAAGCCAGAACATTTTTCTAAAACGCATTTTTTGATGTTAATGAAAAATGAACGCTTGGCAGCTTTACATACTGTTTATAATGATGACACTGGTGTGTTGCAAATTTTTCAACAGGATAAATTGCTTATTAGTGGTGCGCTACATGAAATTGAAGGGCGACAAGCTTTGGAAAAATTTTTTATTAATTATCTTGGTGATGAGATACGCGGTATCCCCAAATTGTTAAAAGCCCCATCTGGTTATATGTTTTCTGATGTTGATGCTAAAGTATTATCTTGTATTAATTTAGCTACTGTGCGTGAATTGGAAAAATTGTTAGGGGTTACAATTAACCCGTTACGATTTCGCGCTAATGTTTATTTTGATGGCGCACCAGCTTGGGCTGAATCTGAATGGGTAGATAAAACTTTAAAATTGGGAACGGCAAGAGTGCAAGGGGTTAAATTAATTGAGCGTTGTGCTGCGACTAATGTTAATCCTGAAACGGCTCAGCGAGATTTACAAATTCCTCAAGCTTTAATGAAAAATTATGGGCATCGTAATTTGGGTATTTATGTGCGCGTAATTGAGGATGGTAAAGTTGCAGTAAATGATGAATTTGCTGTAGACTAAATAAGCTACAAACAAAAAAGCTCCGAGGTTTTAAAAACCTCGAAGGTTTATTTATACTTATTAGAATTTGGTTTAATTTTTACATTAATAATAACTACAGGGATGAGTTATAAAAAGGGATAAGCCAGGATTTATCCGCTTTTATAACTCATCCCTGTAGTTCATCAATTTAGAGGAAAAATACTTTGGCTAATTCTGCTCAATCAAGAAAACGAGCGCGTCAATCTGAAAAGCGACGTAAACATAATGCCAGTCAACGCTCCACCTTGCGTACTTATATAAAAAAAGTGGTAAAAGCGGTTGCTAAAGGTGATGAGGCAGCAGCGCGAGAAGCTTATAAAATGGCTGTACCTGTTATTGATCGTATGGCAAATAAGGGATTAATTCATAAAAATAAGGCTGCTCGCCATAAAAGCCGTTTGAATAAGCATATTCATGGGATGATGGCTTAATAGTATTTCAGAAAAATGATTTCAGTCTAAACGAAGTCAGCGTAGCTAAACCTCCGAGGTTTTCAAAACCTCGGAGGTTTTTGGCCAAAATCTTTTGTTACTCGTTCCCAAGCTCCCGCTCAATCTTTAATCTACCAATTTATGTATTTTCATTTTAGCTACGCTTACTTAGCTACGCTTACTTAGCTACGCTTACTACGTTTCGTTTCGTTTGGAGTTCAAGGTAACCTTGAACTCCAAAATCAAGTCTATTAATTTAACGAATTTTCAAAGTAGCCAATCCAATCAAAACCAATACAACTGTAATAATCCAAAAGCGAACAATTACGCGAGGTTCTGGCCAACCTTTTAGTTCAAAGTGATGATGTATAGGTGCCATGCGGAAAATGCGCTTTTTTCTCAATTTGTATGAGCCTACTTGTAAGATTACTGAAACGGTTTCAACTACAAATACTCCGCCCATAATAAATAAAACTAGTTCTTGTCTAACTACTACTGCAATTATGCCCAATGCTGCTCCTAATGCTAGTGAGCCTACATCGCCCATAAAAACTTGGGCTGGATAGGTATTAAACCAGAGAAAACCTAGTCCTGCTCCAACAATTGTGCCACAAAATATGGTTACTTCTCCAACTCCGGGGACGTGTGGAATACTTAAATAGTTGGCAAAACCATGATGTCCTGTGGTGTAGGCAAAAATAGCAAATGCGCCTGCAACTAGTATGGTGGGCATAATGGCTAATCCGTCTAGTCCATCGGTAAGATTTACTGCATTACTAGTACCTACAATTACAAAGTAGGTTAGTAATACAAACATCCAAGGAGATAAATTAATCACAATTTGTTTGAAAAAAGGCACTATTAGTTGAGTTTCTGCTGGTGAGTGCGCTGTGAATAATAGAACTAAAGCAGCATTAAGGGCGAATATTGATTGTAAAAAGTATTTTTGTTTTGGGGATAAACCTTTAGAATTTCCTGCGGAGACTTTACTATAATCGTCAATCCAACCAATAACCCCAAATGAGAGGGTGACAAGTAAAACTATCCATACAAAGCGGTTCGATAAGTCAGCCCAGAGTAAGGTGCTAATCGCTATCGAGACTAAAATCAATACGCCTCCCATTGTTGGGGTTCCAGATTTACTTAAATGAGATTGGGGGCCATCATCACGCACATTTTGTCCTATTTGATTATGGCGCAAGGCGCGAATCATTAAGGGGCCAATAATGAGCGCAATTAATAAGGCTGTAACAGTGCCTAAAATAGTGCGTACTGTAATGTATTGAAAAACATTAAAACCACTATAATAAGTATTCAGATATTCACTCAACCAAAGTAACATTCTAGTTTTTCTCCTGTAAGGCGTTGACTACTTTTTCCATTTGCATCCCGCGTGAACCTTTAATCAGTATCGTAGCTTGTGGGGATAAAAATAGTTGATTGCGTATGGATTTTACTAAATCTTCGTGAGTTTCAAAATGTTGAGCATTTTTACCAAAAGCTTCAACGGCATGTTTGCTTAGCTTACCTATAGCCCATAAACGTTCCACGCCGATTTCTTGCGCTCGTTTTCCAGCTTGTTTGTGAAATTGAATACTTTGAGAACCTAATTCGTTCATATCACCAAGCACTAGCCAAGCTGGGGATGGATGTTTATTTAAGATAGCTAGGGCAGCATTTAGCGAGGTTGGATTAGCATTATAAGTATCATCAATTAAGGTGATATTATTTACTTTAGTTATTTGTAAACGCCCTTTTACTGCTTGCATATTTTGCAAACCTTGCTGTATTTCTGCTAATGAGCATCCAGACGCTAAGGCACATGCGCTGGCGGTGAGCGCATTCATAATATTATGTTTTCCGGGCAAAGGTAGATGAATCGCTATTTCACCTTTTGGGGTTTTCAAAGTAAAATTGCTACTACTATCATTGAGTTGCATTTCAGTAGCAGTTACATCGGCATTATTATTAAAAGCAAATGTTTGTATAGTATGCGGAGCAGCTAATTGTTTCCAAAGAGTGGCATATTCGTCATCATTATTAATGATAGCGATACCGTCAGTTTTTAAATTTGAAAAAATTTCACCTTTGGTAAGGGCAACGTTTTTAATACTACCAAAGCCCTCAAGGTGAGCGGGGGCGCAGTGAGTAATTGTGGCACAGCTAGGTTGTGCAATATTAGTTAAGTAGGCAATTTCACCCATATGATTTGCACCCATTTCAATAACAGCGTAACGATGTTGGGCTTGTAAATTAAATAGGGTTAAAGGTACACCAATATCATTATTGAGATTGCCTTGATTAGCTAAGACTTCGGCAACGGAAGTTTTGACGCTTAGAATGCTTTTGAGCATTTCTTTAGTCGTAGTTTTGCCATTGCTACCAGTTATTGCTATTACTGGTAAATCAAAGCGTTGTAGCCAAAATTTGGCTAAATCTCCCAAAGCTTTGCGGGTGTTAGTTACACGCAGAGAGGGTAAATCGGAACTAACTGGTTTTTCGATAATAACAGCACTAGCTCCTTGCTCTTGAGCAGTATTTACAAAATCATGTCCATCAAAGCGTTCCCCAGACAGTGCTATATAGAGATTTCCCGCTTTAATTTTGCGTGTATCTGTTGTGATGCCTGTTATTTTAACATCTGTTCCTGAGTGAATGGCACCAAGTGCGGGGGCTATTTCACTTAGATTAAGTTCTATCATTTCAATTTTTTTCCTAAATTAGCCAAGTTTAAACCTCCGAGGTTTTAAAAACCTCGGAGGTTTTTGGCTACAATCTTTATTTAAACCTCCGAGGTTTTTGGCTACATTAATCAAGAAAACTAGCAACTAATTCCCTATCACTAAATGGCAAACGTTGATTACCAATTTCTTGGTAATCTTCATGCCCCTTTCCTGCAATCAATACCATGTCGCCGACTTTGGCATTTTGCAGAGCATAATGAATAGCTTGTTGACGATCAGGTATTACCGCCAAAGGGGTAGGGCATCCTTGCAAAATATCATCAATAATCTTTTTAGAGGCTTCATGGCGTGGATTATCATCAGTAATAATAATTTTATCAGCATAGCGTTGTGCGATTTCGCCCATTAAGGGACGTTTGCCCTTGTCACGATTGCCACCACAGCCAAATACGCACCATAAATCCCCAGTTCCCGATTTATGCTCACTTAATGCCAATAAGGCCTTTTCTAAAGCATCGGGAGTGTGGGCATAGTCAATAATAATAGTCGCTTGATCGGGTTTACCAAATCGCTCCATTCGTCCGGGAACTGGGCGGAGTGTTGGTAATTGTTCTAACAGTGTAGCTAAAGGCAATCCCTTATGGAGTAATACAGTGAGTGCAGCTAAGATATTGCTAACATTAAATTGTCCAAACCACCTCGTCTTAGCTAGTCCATTACCCCAAGGACTTTGAATATCTATTTCACAACCTTGCGGATTATAGGCAGAGATTTGCCCATAAACATCAGCCGCTTGATTCTGAATACTATAAGTTAATTTTGTAACCGAATTGGGTAAATCATTTAAAACACTTAGGCCAAATTCATCATCAAGATTAATTATTGCAGTTTTTAAATCTGGCTTCAAAAATAATTGCCGTTTAGCCTCACCATAAGCAGTCATAGTTTGGTGATAATCTAAATGATCACGACTTAAATTAGTTAATACCGCAGTATCAAAGCGAATACCATTAACCCGCCCTTGCGCTAAGGCATGAGATGAAACTTCCATCACCATATAATCCGTGCCTAATTGCGCCAATAAACCTTGCAAACGAATAGCATCAGGAGTCGTATGTAATCCCGGTTCCAATGCGCCATAAGTGCCATAGCCTAAAGTACCCAGCAAGCCGCAACTTTTTGAGGAATTTTGTAAGAATTGTGCAATGGCATGAGTAACCGAAGTTTTACCATTAGTACCAGTTACTCCAATAACTTGCATTTTCTCAGAAGGATGCCCATAAAACTGCGCCGCGATTTCTCCCACTTTTTGGGATAAATTAGGGATACTAATTACAGGAATATCGCCCTCTAGCTTTTCAATAGCTTGAGTAGGTGCCTCTTTTAAGACTGCAACTGCCCCCTTTTCGAGAGCCGCTTTTGTATAAATATCGCCATGTACCTGTGTACCTGCAAGGGCAAAAAACACATCTCCGGGGCGTACTTTACGGCTATCAAGGCTCAAACCCGTTATTGGGCGATCAACCCAAGCTTGTAGTTCTTGTAATTCTGGTGTTAATAATTCACTTAATAGCATAAATTATTTATAATAAATAATACGTTATATGTAATAAATAGGGCAACCACAAGGGATTGCCCCTACAAACAATGATGTAGGGGCAATCGCTTGCCCTTGTGTATAAGAGAATGCTAGGGAAAGGGGCTACACTTTAACAACGCTCTGCAACTCTCATAATTGCACTACGCGCACGCGGATTTGCATCTATTTCAGCCGCAGTCGCTTTAATAGGTTTACCAATCGCTCGTAAACTGGGATTCAAAGCCTCCTTTGTTACTGGCAATCCAATTGGAAACTCATCGCCTCGAACACAATCACGAATAAAGCGTTTAACAATACGATCTTCAAGAGAATGAAAACTAATAACTACCAAACGCCCACCCGGTGCTAATACCTTGAGTACTTGTGGCAAAACTTGCTGCAATTGTTCCAGTTCACGATTAATAAAAATGCGTAAAGCTTGAAAAGAGCGCGTTGCTGGATGTTTAACCACAGCTTTTTTATAGGCAGGAATTGGCGGCACAGCGGCGATTATAAGCTCAGCTAATTGTCGCGTCGTTTTTAATTCACCTTGTACTGCCACGATAGCCCGTGCAATGCGTCGCGCATGACGCTCATCACCATAACTTTTTAACACATTAGCAATGTCTCTCATAGAGGCTTTTGCCAACCATTCGGCTACAGATTCTCCACTTTCAGGATTCATCCGCATATCCAGCGGCCCATCGTGCATAAAACTAAAACCCCGCTCAGGACAATCTAATTGTGGAGAAGAAACCCCTAAATCAAACAAAATGCCATTAACTTGACCTAAATAACCACGCGATTCAATCAATTTGTGCATCTGTGCAAAACCACTATGAATAATGCTAAAACGCTCATCCGTAATTGCCTGCGCGGCTTGCACAGCCTCTGGATCTTGATCAAAAGCTAATAATTTTCCTTGAACACCTAAATGATTTAAAATTGCCTTTGTATGCCCACCTCGCCCAAAGGTACAATCAACATAAATGCCCTCAGATTGTAAATTCAAGCCCGTTAGCACTTCTGCTAATAAAACTGGTTTATGCGAGTCTGATTTTGACACGATGATAATCTAAAATATCTCAAAAATAATTATTATATCATGGAAAAAAATAGCCGAATTTTTGTGTTATTCTTGTTATTAATTAATTAATAACTTGAACTCAATAAGCAATATGTACAAAGTAGCAGCCATACAAATGGCATCAGGCTCAAATCTGAATGCAAATTTAACCCAAGCGGCTAATTTCGTCACTGAAGCCGCAGTTCAAGGCGCAAAACTCATTGTTTTACCAGAAAATTTTGCCTTGATGGCTAAAGAACCATTAGAAAATTTTGAAATCAGTGAAAAACTGGGGAATGGACCAATTCAAGATTGGATTTCCCAACTAGCCGCAAATTTAGGTATATGGTTAGTCGCTGGAACAATACCAATCACTGCTGAGAAACCTAGAAAATATTACGCTGCAAGTCTAGTTTTTGATGACAATGGTAATTGTGTAGGCCGTTATGACAAAATGCACCTATTTGATGTCACTGTCAGTGCAGATGAACAATATCATGAATCTGAAACAATTGAGGCTGGAAAACAAATAGTTGTCATTGATAGCCCTTATGGGCGTTTGGGCTTAGCAATTTGTTATGATTTACGCTTTCCAGAATTATTTCGCTGTATGCTTGATCAGGGCGTAGAATTGATTGTAGTTCCCTCAGCCTTTACAGCAGCTACAGGTCAAGCACATTGGGAAATCTTAGTACGTACTCGTGCAGTGGAAAATCTTTGCTATCTCATCGCAGCCAATCAAGGTGGCTATCATACCAATGGACGAGAAACTTATGGAAATAGTATGATAGTAGACCCTTGGGGTATTATCTTAAACCGTTTAGAGCAAGGTATGGGCGTAGTTAATGCCAATTTAGAACTAGAAAAACAAGCTAACTTGCGGCAAAAATTTCCAGCCCATAAACATAGAAAAATTCAATGCCAATTTTATAACCTAGGACTTACGCATTGACAAACAAATTTTTTGATTTTCTCCTTGGAGCGAAGAGAAGCGAAGAAGCTTTAGCTTTGGACCGTCCAAACGAAGTAAGCGTAGCTAAAGCTTTGGACTCCAAGCTCCAAGTAATTTATAAATTTTAACAGTTTGTTTTTATTAAAAAACCTAAAACACTTCTGCTGTCAGTGCGTAAGTCCTATAACCGTTGATTATGAGGAATTCTTTGTGTTATCAATAACTCAAGCCAAAGCGGAAGCGCAACAACTTATCAAACAATATAATAAACTACAGGCGGAAGCCAAAAAGGCAAACTCACCTCAAGAAGCTGCGCGTAAAGCTAGTGAAGCCGAAAAATTGATGTCGAAAATCGATACATTACAAGATACTATCACGAAATTTCAAGCTGAAAAGAAAGCTACAGCAACAAATAAAGCCACCACTAATAGTCAATATAGTAAAGCAAGCACTTCGGTTGAAGAACGCATTTTCCGTCTTGAAGAGGCTCAACAGAAAACTCGCAAACAAATTGAGCAACTCACCCGGACCAAAGAAGAACTTCGCCGCTTATTAGAACGAGAGAAAAAATTAAATGCAGGGTTTCAAGTAGGAATGACAAAGAATGCGAAGTTAGAAGAAGACTTGACTAAGCTCATCAAAAAAAAGGAGATGGAACAGCAATACCTTATACAAGAACTAGAAGCAGTTCGCCAACAAGCACAAAAAGAGAACGAACTATTCAGAATACAGCGGGATGCTGCACGATCAATGATCGACAGACAGAAAAAATTGGAACAAGAAAAAGTCTTGGCTTTTTACCATTATAGGAACATAAAAAAAATATTTATAAGCTTGAGCATCTTAACCATTCTCATAGCTGTGGCTTTATGGATATACAAGTACAATCCAGATATTTTTCTGACTCCACCAAGCACTAGTTCTCAGCCGATACCAGAACAACAACCACCAATAGAAACTGATAATGCCGTTAAAGCTAAATCTAAACTGTCAAAACCGAAGTTAAGAATCTTAGCTTATCGTGACCGATTAAAACAGGGTGGGCATGGTCCAATAATGCTCAAACTTCCTGGTGGTAGTTTTAAAATGGGCGCGAATAATACTTCAATTCATCAGGATGAACGCCCTCAACACCAAGTGACATTAGACAGTTTTTCTATTAGCCAATATGAAATTACATTTGAGGAATATGACCAATTTGCTTGGCAAACCGGGCGTTCATTCCCCAATGATAATGGCTGGGGACGAGACAAACGCCCCGTTATCAATGTTACTTGGTATGACGCCACTGATTATACTAAATGGCTAACCAGTCAAACTGGACATCAATATCGTTTACCAAGTGAAAGAGAATGGGAATATGCCGCAAAAGCTGGCTCAGAAACTTTCTATTGGTGGGGATATGAAGTCGGAAAAAATAAGGCCAATTGTGGCATATGTGGCAGTATTTGGGATGGTAAAAAAACTGCTCCAGTAGGGAGTTTTCAACCAAATGCGTTTCAACTCTATGATACCATTGGTAACGTCATGGAATGGACAATTAGTTGTTATCACACCAGTTATGTAGGTGCGCCTAGCTTCGGGAATATATGGCGGGGAGGCAATTGTTCACGACGTATTGTACGTAGTAGTTCCTTTCGTACTTATGTAAATAATCTACGTACAACTAAAAGAAATAATTTCAATCCAAAAACACGCATTAATACATTAGGATTCCGAGTGGTACGGGTTGATTAATAGTCATTAGGATGACACCGGGCAGGGCATGGCACACTAAAAATCTTTTTATCTTCCAAACGCAATGCTGTTAATGCCCCACCCCAAACACAGCCACTATCTAGTGCATAAATACCAGTTTCTGTATAAAAACCTAGTGTTGCCCAATGTCCAAAAATAATTGTCAGCTCTCGACTGGCACGATGGGGCCATGAAAACCAAGGCTTTTCTGTCTCATTCTTCTGAGCATCAAGTGATGGTTGCCACTTATTTTTCATGGCTAATTTACCTTTGGCATCACAATAGCGTAAGCGTGTAAAACAATTAGTGATAAAACGCAATCTATCCCAACCAGAAAGGCTTTCAGACCAAATTTTCGGCTTATCACCATAAAGATGATGCAAATATTCTTGACATTTTGGCCCGCGTAAGGTTTTTTCCAGTTCAGACGCATATTGACGCGCTTGGAATAAATCCCATTGTGGCGGCAAACCAGCATGAATCATCGTCAATCCCATCGCAGCATCATGATGTAAAAACGGACGAAAACGTAACCACTCCACTAATTCATCAGCATCTGGTGCTTCTAAAATCTGATTCAGTGTATCTTTATCCTTAAGATGTTTCGTATTACCATAAGCCAATGCTAATAAGTGCATATCATGATTACCCAACACCACAATAGCACGATTGCTTAATTTCTTAAAAAAACGTAATACTTCCAAAGAATTAGGGCCACGATTAACCAAATCGCCACAACTCCACAAAATATCTTTTTTCGGATTAAATTTGATAAGTTTAAGTAACTGCTGTAATTCGGAGTAACAACCCTGAATATCGCCAATGGCATAAGTTGACATGATTGCTAAAAGGAGGGGAAATAAAATTAAGGGGGAAAAATTGGGGTGAACGATGGGGCTTGAACCCACGACCGCTGGAATCACAATCCAGAGCTCTACCAACTGAGCTACGTTCACCATTTTAAATCTATCAAAGCTTGCTAAGGCAACTCACTCCCAAAGAATACCTTGGATAAAGACCTGTCAGGTTTTTAAAACCTAACAGGTCTCACTTGCATGGCTATATTAATTTTTTTGGAGTTGCCTGTTGCCTAACTTGAACCTTGACTATAGTATTTCAGAAAAATAATTTCAGTCTAAACCTCCGAGGTTTTCAAAACCTCGGAGGTTTTTGGCCAAAATCTTGATATGAAATACTATATCAGCTTTCTGATTTGGTTCCAAAAAAAAAAAATAAATTTCGCGCGCCCGGCAGGACTCGAACCTGCTACCCTCAGCTTCATACCACTATAGCTTTCACTACCAAAAACAGCGTTTTGTTTGTGGTCTGGACCATGTCTTTACCTTCTCAGGTATGATGCGTGTGGCCTCTACGGAACCCTAGTAGTCATTAAATTAGTTAAGACAACATAACAGTTACCGGCAAACCCAATCAGGATTCGCCCCTTCACCATTTTATCGGTTTCCTCGGCGTTGCCATTTCACAGGGTTCACCGATATAGCACCATCCACCATAACGGTTCCTGTTTCCCGTCATGGGTCCAATTTTGCTTACACAAAAACAAGAAGGCTGATGCTCTATCCACATGAGCTACAGGCGCAAAATAAAATAAACTGGTCGGGGTAGAGGGATTTGAACCCCCGACACCCTGCTCCCAAAGCAGGTGCGCTACCAGACTGCGCTATACCCCGAATAAATCAAAGAATGCTGCGAATAATACGCCCAAAAAACCTAAATGTCAAGACTTAAATTTAAGAAATATTTTATAGATACAAAAAACCTCTGAGGTTTTAAAAACCTCAGAGGTTTCGTCAATTCGAGTGAACACCTACTAGATTATGCTAATAAAGTTAAAAAAATTTTTTATTGCTTATTGCTTATTCGTGACGATTAGCGTAATGGCTGAATCATCGCCAACTTTTGAAGTCTCTGATAAGCCACCCCCTGGTTTTGAAGATTTAGCAGAGCCACAATTTGAAGTCTCTGATGAGCCACCCCCTGGTTTTGAAAATTTAGCGGCGGAACAAACTACACAAGTTGATGTCTATTTTGGTGGCAAAGCATTGGGGGCTGCATTTGTTACTTTTTCAACCAATAGTTTAGAATTTGAAAATCCTACCAGTGTAGCTAAAGCGATTCCTAATCTTCAAGAAATAAATGTTGTAGCTGAAGCTTTGAGTGGAAAGCTTAATCCCCATAAGGAGTTACTTTGTTTGGAGCCTGGTAAGCCACCAAATTGTGGAATTTTAGAGCCAAAAATAGCAGGTATTATTTTTGATCCTGATAATTTTCGGGTTGAAGTTTTTGTAAACCCAGCATTTTTGCGCTTATCAGTATTAAATCTAGATCGTTATTTGCCCTTACCTGATGCTGGATTTAGCGCAATAACTACTTTAACAGGGACAATTTCAGGAATGAGCAGCAGAAAAAACCGTTATAATTTTGATTTGGAAACGCTTCTTGGTTACCGTTTGGCGCGTTTCCATGCGCTTGGTAGATGGAATGATACAGGAGGAACGGAAATTAATACGCTACTTGCTGAAATTGACTGGCGTGATTATCAAGCAGCATTTGGTATGTTCAAAATGAAATCAATGTTATTGCTTGGTTTACCAGATGTTTTGGGGCTACAATTTTCTAGTTCTTTCAATAGTCGGCTGGATTTGGCACAAGCTTATGGTAATCAAATAACGGTTTTTTTGCCTCGTCGCTCAAGAGTGCAAATTTATCGAAAACGACAAAATAGAATTTTATCAGTAAAAATGTATGAGGCTGGTAATCAGGTATTAGATACCGCTGATTTACCAGATGGTTCTTATGAGATTGAGTTGCGTATTCGTGATCTAATTTCTGGAACTGAACGGCGAGAAACTCATTTTTTTGCCAAATCAACTAATTTACCACCACTTGGGGAAAATTTTTATTTTGCTGAAATTGGCTTTCTTCGTGCTAATTCACAGGATAGTGCATTACCTACTTATACGAATACACCATTATTACACCTTGGTTATTCTAAACGTTTAACTACTAATTTTGGTTATTCCGCTGATTTGTTTACAATTGATCAAGAAAGCGTAATTGGCTTAAATTCATTCTTGATGGGACGAGATAAACATTTACGTTTAGGGGCTATTCGAGCCACTAATGGCGCATATGGTGTTGATGCACAAGGATTTATTAAATTTGGTGAATTTAGTAATACTGTCAACTTGCGTCGTTTATGGAATGCTGGCACTCCTCTTACAAAGGCAGAAAAGACAGATGATGACTATTTAGCAACACAAATCTTGCCACCTGCCTATACACAAATCAACCTTTTTAGTGGTTATCAATATGGAAAAGCTAGTTTTCGTCTTCGTGCTAGTTGGCAGCAAAGAGATATAAATAAACAGGCGGCGTTTTATACTATTAGTCCATCGATTCGCATCATGCCACTAATACGTTTTCGACATTTTTATGCTAATTTGGAACTGGAATATACGCAAAGTAGAAACGACAAATTATTTTTGGCACACATACGTTTTTATCAAAATATGCCCCATGTCAGAATTATTACTCATGCCGCACTCAAACATCAGCCCCTGCGACAACCACAAAATAGATTTTTAGGTGATGTTACTCTTAATTGGAATGATAACAACTTGTGGGCTGCTGATGTACGTGCATCAACTAGATTAATGAAAACCGAAACTCAGACTTCAGCTCGTATAAGTAGCGAATATCTGGGAAATTTTGGGAAATTCTCAGCTTTTGCTGAACAAACTCAACAGAATCAGGGGAGACAAAAAGGTAGGCAACAAACTTTTTTTGGTAGTAATTTCAGGCTAGGGTTTGTCAATGATAAAGACGGTGTGGTTTTTAGTGGTGGCAAAGGCGGAATTAGCGGGGTAATTCTTGATATACGTGGTTCCCCAAAAGGTGCAAAATTTGATGTATTTGTTAATGGCCAAAAGCGAGATTTTGCCTTAATTGGTTCTCCAAAATTATTGCCATTACGCCCATATATGACTTATAAAATTCGCCTGAAATCTGCTACTGAAACTTATGCTGATTATGACACTAGCACACGCATTGTCACTCTATATCCTAGTAATACGGTCCGATTGTTTTGGCAAGTAAAACAAATATTTATTTTGATTGCGACAATAGTTAGACCCGATGGTACTCCGATTGAAAATGCAGATATAGAGGGAGCGATTGGTGAAGCTGAAACTGAACTAGAGGGAGCTTTTCAAGCTGAAGTACGAAGCGATAGCAAATTAATCGTGCGCCCCAAAAATGGCCCCGCTTGTCAAATTCAAGTTCCTGCTAATTTGAACACGGATAGCGGTATTGTGACACTTGATAAATTAATTTGTCATTAGAAGATTTCAGAGCTAAACCTCCGAGGTTTTAAAAACCTCGGAGGTTTTTGGCTAACAAGACAAGTCTAATATTGTTTTATAGTATGATTAGTGCCTACTGATTGATATACTTCAGCTTTACC
This sequence comes from Thiotrichaceae bacterium, assembly GCA_026993485.1. GTDB lineage: Bacteria > Pseudomonadota > Gammaproteobacteria > Beggiatoales > Beggiatoaceae > JAUXCJ01. The sequence goes on from JALWSU010000267.1 coordinate 16,172, forward strand.
CGTTTTAGGTAATTTAACCCGCCACCGTTCGTGAGCATAAAGACGATTACCTGCTAATTCAATGCAATTAGAATGGTTTCGATTACATTGTTGTATTTTTCTAATTAAGACATTTGTATTACCAGCATTATAAAATGTTAATGTCCGCCCCGAGCGTCTAACACGCAACTTCGGCTTCGCATTAGGCGGACGCACAATTACTAACATATCATAAGCAATTAAAATTTTAACCGCAATTGGTTTATTTGACTTGATTTTTCCAATTTGCGGCTTAAATGTTACCCGATAAATACGATCTTTTCTGGTGGCAGGTTTTCTAACAACGACACGCAATAACTTGCGCTGTCCTGGTCGAAGTATTAAACGATTTGGAGAGACTAATAAGCCCGCAGTACGTGGATTTTTTAACTGCTTCAATTTTGGTTTTTTCTTATGTGGATTTATAATTTCAAATACTTTAACCGAAATATAAAGCGTTTCTTTTCCAGTATTTCTGACTTCTACATCTCGGCGTAATTTTGAACCAGCTTCAAAATCCAAAATAACATTATTTAATACCAGGTCTGCATGAACAGGAAATGCTATAAGAATCCAAAATAAGCTTATGATTGTTATAATGATGCTACGCATGTGTTAGATTGTTCCTTGTAGAAAACAAAAAACCTAGCTTAAATTAAGCTAGGTTTTTAATTTTAATTTTACTATAAACCTCCGAGGTTTAGAAAACCTCGGAGGTTTAGATTAAAAATCTGGGTAAGCTAAAAACCTCAGAGGTACTGCTAACATTATTCAGGAGCAACATTAATAGTCAAGGTATCAGAATAATTACCCGCTGCTGCTGCTTGCAAGTTAGCCTCAGTTATATGAATGCGGAGCGTTGCATTTGTATTACCATTACAAGTGTAATAACTACTATCACCCACGTTTCCTGTTAGATGGGTACCTTCAGTTACATTTCTAAAACCATTTGTAGCATCATTAGGATCATCTGCCCAAGAAACTGTGTAAGGAAGCGCAGTACTTCCACCAGCACTCAAAGCAAAGCTATTTGAGGCATGAAGACCACTAATAGTAATATCGTATTTACTAGTTGAACTATAAACACAAAGTTCTTCGTCTCCAGTTAATGCACCACTACCACTCCACTGACCTAGTGTAATATCATCAAGCCCACTAATTTGAACTCGATCACCAACACCAAGAGTAATATCAACACTACCTTGAGAAGTAAAACCCAAGGTTCCATCAGATGCCGCAAATGCAGAAACTGAGCCGAAAGTAAAAATACATGTTGCAATGCTCGCTAAAAATAAAATGCGCGTTTTCATGATCAAATCCTTTAAAATAAATATATTAATAACATTGATAAAAAATTTTAGATATGCATGACTATCTTAATTAAGCCTTAAGCAATATACATGCCAATAATATATATTAATATAACTGCTTAATTAATAAATGATAATTCCAAATTATGAAATAATAATTATTGGGACTTCAGTGGCAAATAACCTTGCAAATTACCAAAATTTTGGTAATTTACTAAATTACTTCATTACAAAGCCTATAAATGTTAGCAACAAAAAAAACCTCAGAGGTTTAATTGGAGTCCAAAGCTTTAGCTTTGGGCGACCAGCCAAAGCTAAAGCTTTGGACTCCAAGTAAAAAAATCCTGATTTTTGGACAACTCTTTTAGCCTAGGGCTTTAGCCCTAGGCGGAGCCTCTTATACACAAGGGCAACCACAAGGGATTGCCCCTACATCATTGTTTATAGGGGCAATCCCTTGT
>JALWSU010000268.1 GCA_026993485.1 Thiotrichaceae bacterium
GCAGGTTTGTTACAACGATAAAACCTGCCAGGTTTTAAAAACCTGGCAGGTTTGTTACAGCGATTAAACCTGCCAGGTTTTAAAAACCTGGCAGGTTTGTTACAACGATTAAACCTGCCAGGTTTTAAAAACCTGGCAGGTTTGTACTGATAAAACATTAACATGGTAGTTGAGTGTACTAGGCTGATATGTCAGCCCCTTTCAGGGGCAATAGGAATTTGAGTGCGTAACATCAATTAAATAATTGACTATAACTTCCCCCAATTTCGGAGATTTTTTTATCTTCAAACTGATTACCTTCCAGCCATTGAATCGCACCTGTTGGGCAACGGAAAGTTGCATCTGGTTTCGCCTCTCCGCCTGCTGCGGCATAATCTATTATTGGCAGATTATTTTCCATACGAATCAAACCTGGGGCGGCATCGGCGGCGCAACGTCCACAAGCATCACAGGCTGTACTACAAAGTAAGCGCGCAGCTTCTCCTTCTAGCGGAATTGTGCATTGTACGAATAATTTTTGACTCAGCGGTACAATTTCAAACAAATTACGCGGGCAAGCAGCAACACAATCGCCGCAAGCCGTGCATTTTGTCACCTCCACAACTGGCATAGCATTATCATTCATCTGAATAGCATCAAAAGTACAAGCTACTTTGCAATCAGCCAACCCCAAACATCCCCAAGGGCAGCCTTTACCACCTCCAGAAACCAGCGCCGCCGCATGACAATTTTCAAACCCCTGATATTCTGCAATCTGATGCGCCTGTCTCTTACCACCCGCACAATGTAAGCGAGCCACCCGCTTTTCTGGTGTTCCTGGATCAATGTCAAGAAAGTCTGCAATTATTTCAATTACTTCAGGCGTTGCTACTGTACAAGCACTAGGCGGTTGTGCGCCTTTAACAATTTGTTCCGCGAAACTATGGCAGCCCGGCTGCCCACAAGCCCCACAATTAGAACCGGGTAAAAATTCTTCAACTTGTTCAATACGCGGATTGCTTTCTACTTTTAAGAAGCGATAAGCAACTGCGAGAATGATACCAAAAAATAAACCTAATCCGCCCATAATAGCGGAAGCTACAAAGAGATTTTCCATATCAAGTTTTTAAACTAAATAATCAGTAGATTTAGCAGTTTGCATACCTAACGCTTTCATTTCATTTATAAAATCTGTTCCAAATTGTTCAAATCCTGGTACTGAGGACGTTGTATCTTCAATCAGAACCAGTTTACGGATGTTTTCTTCTCCAAAATTCGCTGCAATATCGCGTACCGTATTAGCAACACAATGTGATAAAGCTTGTCCAGAAATGGCAATCAAATCAGCAGAAGCCAATTTTTCAAGCAAGCGCATATTTAATTGTGTACTTGGATCATCTGGATCAGGCACATCTGCTGTTATTGCGCTATAGTGTTCAGTCCATATATTTAAGCCTTTAGTCACATAATTGACCAAAGAAATATGAGATTTTTCCCAATCTAACACCGTGTCAAGAAGTGCTGGAACAACATTATTGCCCAGCGAGCCGATCAAACAATGCGGAGGCCAAATAGTTAAATCATAACGCCCATTGTTTTTCAGTGCTTTAACGTAAGCAGTAGCACGCTCCATAAAACTAGGAACAGTCGTTTGCCATTTACCAGTTTGTACATCTTCTAAAGTAATACTAGTAAATGGGGCTGGATGTTTATTGTTAGTATCTACCCAAAAAAGCGGATGGGCTATGTCAAGCAAATGGTGTGTATCTAAGGTGATATGAATTTTAGCAATTTTGGACAAATGCCGTTTCATCATTTGTACCAGTCTTTCTGAATCTTTATCCGCACCTGGCACAAATAGACTACCATTAGGATTTGCAAAATCATTTTGGGGGTCAATAATTAAAAATTGTAAGTTCATAGTGGCTATCTCACTCTCACTCATCAATTAATGTTCCCGCGTAGCCAAGAACTGCACTGCTGGCCAGCGTTCCTCTGCTAAGGATAAATTAACTTTTGTTGGTGCAATATAAGTCAAATTATCAGCTCCATCTAGGGCGAGATTATTAAAAGCCTTGCGTTTGAACTCTTCCAGAATTTTGGAATCCTCGCTATTCACCCAACGAGCTGTTGCAACTTGCACTGGTTCAAAACTACATTCTACCCCATATTCATTTTTTAATCGCCAACTGACAACATCAAATTGTAATATACCAACTGCGCCTAAAATTAAATCATTATTACTTAAGGGGCGAAATAATTGCGTTGCGCCTTCTTCAGTAAGCTGTTGTAAGCCTTTCAATAGTGCCTTCATTCGCAAAGGATCACGTAAACGAGCGCGGCGAAAAATTTCGGGGGCAAAATGGGGAATACCTGTGAATTTTAAAGTTTCTCCTTGAGTAAAAGTATCACCAATTTGAATTGTGCCATGATTATGTAGCCCAATAATATCACCCGGCAAAGCTTCTTCCGTATGTTCACGCTCTCCAGCCATAAAAGTCAAGGCGTTAGCAATTTGCACATTTCTATTTAAACGCACATGATACATTTTCATACCTTTAGTATAGCGTCCAGAACAAACACGCAAGAAAGCAATACGATCCCGATGAGCTGGATCCATATTCGCTTGAATTTTAAAAATAAACCCTGAAAATTGCTTTTCATCTGGCATCACAGTTCTGGTAGTAGTTGGATGTGGCTGCGGAGGGGGCGCATATTTGACAAAACTATCTAGTAATGCCTTGATTCCAAAATTATTAATAGCGGAACCAAAAAACACTGGTGTCAAATTACCAGCTAAAAATTCTTTATAATCAAAGGAATGACTTGCTCCCTGTACCAGTTCAATTTCATCTCTTAATTCATCAAGAATACTTTGCCCTAATTCTGCTATTAGTGCTGGATCATCAAGTTTATAAGTATTGCCTTCACTGGCGACAGCGTTTTTGCCCGGCTTAAATAAGATAACCTTGTTATCTAAAAAGTGATAAATTCCTTTAAAAGACTGGCCCCTACCAATAGGCCAAGTGATAGGCGCACAATGAATCTTGAGTACAGCTTCAATTTCATCTAATAATTCAATCGGTTCTTTGCCATCACGATCCAATTTATTAATTAAGGTTAAAATCGGCGTATCGCGTAAACGGCAAACATCCATTAATTTTATGGTACGCTCCTCAACGCCTTTTGCAGAGTCAATAACCATTAAAGCCGAATCGACAGCAGTCAAAGTACGATAAGTATCTTCTGAAAAATCCTCATGTCCAGGGGTGTCGAGTAAATTAATAATAATATCTTTATAAGGAAACTGCATCACGGACGAGGTAACGGAAATACCGCGTTGTTTTTCCAGTTCCATCCAATCAGAAGTAGCATGACGCGCAGCTTTACGGCCTTTAACACTGCCAGCTAAGCTAATCGCACCACCAAACAACAAGAGTTTTTCGGTAACAGTAGTTTTACCCGCATCCGGGTGAGAAATAATTGCAAAAGTACGGCGTGTTTTAGTGGACATATTAATGAGTTTAAAGTATAGACTTGTCCGTAAATAACTAAATGGAGTCCAAAGCTAAATGGAGTCCAAAGCTTTAGCTTTGGACTCCAATATTTATTGTATTCAAGAAAAAAAATTAGTTTGTCAATGCGTAAGTCCGAATAAATATTTTTTTTATTTTAGGAGATTTTTCAACTATTTTTGCTTAGTGCAATGCAATATATGAGCAATCCCTTGTGGTTGCCCGTCTGGCAAAATATCAAAAAAATCATGGTTCACGACTTACCACCAAATCATAACCAAATTTTCTCCAGCTTCTTTGGCCGCTTTTAACATAGCTTCGGCACGTTCTATTAAGTCTTCTTTTGAAAAGTCGCTTAAAGAAATATTTCTATTATGTGCAATACCTGCACTTATAGTAATATTCACCTCTTTATTTAGTACATTGCTTAAAAATTTTTTAGTTTCAGAATGTTGCCTAATTCTTTCAACTAAGCTAGCGGCTCCTTCAACCTCGGTATTGGGCAACAGAATCAGAAACTGATTGTTATAACTACAAGGGATATCAATTCCTTGGCGTAACATAAAATTTATGAGTTTACCAAATTCTTGTAACAGCTTTTGGCCATTTTCATATCCGTAAAGGTTGTTAATTGTTTGAAATTGATCAATTTCAATTAGTATCAGTGAGATGTCGCCACCATGGCGATGCACTTTCCTCACTTCATCTTCTAAACGCTTTTCAAAATAAGCCCAAGTATATAAATTTGTTAGCGTATCCTTGATTGCGAATTCAATCCATAGATCATTTTCTAAAGCGGTTTCCATGATAGCAGCAAGCAGGGGAACTATCTTAGCTAAAGCTGATGGTATATCATCAGGAATAATCCCCGCTGGTTGATTCAAAACCACAACACTTGAGACTGGTTCGTTTTCTTCTATATATAGGGGAAGACATAAACATTGAAAATCACTGCCAGTTTCATCATAACTGGGAAAATAGAATGAGTTTTTGAGTAATAAACCTGGATAAGTATGCGTTTTCCTTTTTAAAATAATTTCTTCAAAAGGCGTGTCTTTAAACTCAATATATTTATTTTGGTGCAATGTTATTTTTCCTTTGTCAAAAACACCAAGAATTTGACCGTTGTGACTATCCATGACATTATAAAGTGTTACCTGATTTGAATTGCCTAAATCTGCAATAGTCCTTAGTACTTGTTTAATTAAATGACTCACTATTGTCTCCATTTATGGGTATTTTTAATTGAACCACGCCCAGCGCAAGTCGGACAGGTATCACATAAAATCTGTTCTAAACTTTCACGGGTTCGCTTGCGGGTCATTTCTACTAAGCCCAACGAAGAGAAACCACTGATAGTACTTTTGCAAGAATCACGCGCTAGACATTCTTCTAAGGTATTTAAGACTTCTACCTTATGTTCTGGTTCTAACATGTCAATAAAATCTAAAATTATAATCCCACCCAAGTTCCGTAAACGTAGTTGTCGGGCAATCGCTTCGGCGGCTTCTAAGTTAGTTTTAAAAATGGTGTCTTCAAGATTGTTATCACCTACATAAGTACCAGTATTTACATCAATTGTAATCATTGCTTCGGTTTGCTCTATTACTAAATACCCGCCAGATTTAAGGGGAACTTTGCGTTCTAGGGCTTTGTTAATTTCAGCTTCGATGTTATAAAGCTCAAAAAGGGGTAGATTCTCAGCATAATACTCAATGCGCGGCAGCCAATCTGGCATAAATTTCTTAGCAAAATTAATCACTTCTTGATATGTTTCTTGTGAATCAATCTGGATCTTGTCAATCGCATGACCTCTTAAGTCACGAATGCTGCGAAGTACTATTGATAAATCTTTATAAATTAATGAACTAGCTGGTGCATAAATTTCTTTTGCCTGAATTTCTTGCCAGAGTAAAGATAAAAAATCCATATCTGCCCATAACATTGGCTCGGTTGCATCTTCAGCAGCAGTGCGGATTATAAATCCAGAATTTTGCTCTCCTAAGCCGATTTTTTGTAAAACTATTTTTTTCAATCGTTGACGTTCATCCTTGGATTCAATGCGGCTTGAGACACCAATTAGATTTGATGAATAAGGTAAAAATACCATATAACATGAAGGAATTGAAATTTTGCCTGTTAGGCGGGCACCTTTTGTACCTAGTGGCTCTTTGATGACTTGCACTAATAGTGTTTCACCTATATGCAAATCTTTAGAAAGAGATTTACTTTCATAGTTAGGTAAATCTGAAAAGTGTAAAAATGCGGCTCGTTCTAGTCCAATATCAACAAAGGCAGCTTGCATCCCTGGCAATAGTCGAGAAACTCTACCTTTATAAATATTACCGACTAAACCTTGATGCTTGGTAGGTTCAATGATAATTTCTTCAAGTATCCCATTTTCTACTATTGCAATACGGCTTTGGTGTGGAGTCACATTGATTAAAACTTCTTTTGTCATTTTTAATATCTAAGCCTAGGGCTAAAGCCCTAGGCTAAAAGCTAAAGTCGGCTAAAGCCGACTGTTTATAGAGTCCAAAGGCTAGATTGGTAAAGTGTTAGTCAGCTTTAGCTGACTTTTACTATCTGATGTTACGCACTCTCGTCACTATCGTTCCCACGCTCCAGCGCACTCTCTTATACACAATTTTTTAACTAATTGATTTAATTGCGTTTAATCCTGAAACGCCTCACAGGGCAACCACAAGGGATTGCCCCTACAAACAGTGATGTAGGGGCAATCCCTTGTGATTGCCCTGCGCTGGAGCGTGGGAACGATAGTGCGTAACATCAGTTACTATTACTATTAGCCTAGGGCTTTAGCCCTAGGCGAATTGAAGCTAGGTGCGTAACCTCACTTCCTTAAAACAACCGTCTTTAAGCCATCATAATTACCATCGGCTGCTAAAGTATAGTCACTAACTTGTTGACGGGTGACTAAAACCTGAGCCTCAAACCATAATGGTACATAAGGTAACTCTTTAAAAAGCTCTACTTGTAAATTTCTATAATATTTTGCTTGTTTTTCTAAGCTTGTTGCAGTCTCAGCTTGCTCAATTAATTGATCAATTTTGGGATTCTTTAAACGTCCCCGATTTGCCCCATTAGGCGGGATGGCATCGCTATGAAATACATAATGAAAAATGTCAGGCATTTTGATACCTACCCATGAAAGAGTGTATGTTTGAAACCGTCCCGATTTAATATCACCGTAAAATGTCCCCCAGTCATAGCTACGTAAGTCCATCTCAATACCCACTTCCGCAAGTTGTTGCTGAATCACTGTCGCAATACGAATCCGAAATGGATTATTAGAAGTTTTATAGGACAATTTCAAGGGATTCTGTTTGGAAAATCCAGCTTTAGCTAATAAAGCGCGGGCTTTTTCAGGATTATAGGAATAAGTTGGTAAGCCCAGATGTCCTCCTGCTGCCCAATGCGTTGGTGGTAATAAAAAACTACTAGCAGGGCGGGCAGCATTACCTAATAGATAGTGGATAATATCTTTACGATTGATTGCGTAAGCAATCGCCTCCCGAACTACAAATTGTCCAGTAACAGAATCTTGCAAATTAAAGCCCAAATAGCTGAAATTTGTTCCATCTCTTCTAGTAACTTTAACTTCAGAACGATTATCTAACCAGGTAATCATTTCTGGCGATAAATCGTTTTGTAATAAATCAATTTCGCCACGTACTAATTTTAATGCTCTAACTATAGGATCTTTAACTTCTAAAAATTCAACAATTTGTCCATCTTTACGGCGTTTTAAATATAAATGACTAGATTGTGGCCATTTAACAAATTCAAATTCGCCACTGCCAACTGGTTGTTTATTAAAGGCGTGTTTGCTCTTGATTAGGGCCGCAGGAACGATGCCTACCATTAAGCGTCCAGGAAATAAAGTATCAGGTTTGTTTAAGATAAAATCAATAGTATCAGTATCTTGTACCTGAATTTGTTTTATCACTTTTAAAGAGCCACTATGAGGTGAGGCATTGTTTTTATCTAAAATAAAATCATAAGTCGCTTTGACATCCTGAGCTGTTAAGCGTGTTCCATCGTGAAATTCTCGCCCATTGTTGCCTAAATGAAAACGATACCATGTTGGGCTTAATTGTTCCCAAGTGGCTAATTCTGGTACGGGGCGCAAACTGTTATCAAAATCAACCAGAGCGCGATATAAAAGACGATTAATTCGTGTCGAAGTCGCATCAGTTGCAAAACGTGGGTCTAAACTTACGGGAGCGGCTGATAATCCGAAACGTAAGCTATTTTCTTGAAATTGTTGCTCACAAGCAATTAATAAACTCATTAAAACTAAAATGAATAACAAACGTATTTTCACAGAAAGAAACCTTTAAAATAATCACTAGAGAAATAACTAAGTACTGAAGCAAAAGTTTTTTGGTATTTTTTAGGAAATGGGCAACCGATTGCCCCTACCACATAAATCCAATGGTTTGTAGGGGCAATCCCTTGTGGTTGCCCTGGTTTTTAAATCCCAGATAATTTCTGCTTCAGTACTTACCATGAAACCATGACTTTATCACGGCCAGTTTTTTTAGCGATTTCTAACATAGAATCGCTAAGTGCAAGTATTTCTTCTTTAGAAAAAACCTGATACGAAGCATGATGATTATTGGAACTCGCATTTTCATCTTCAGGAGAAACTGTATCCATATTTTGTGCAATACCTATACTCACGGTGACTTTAAGCATAGCACCTTGCCTAGTTCTAAAAAAATGTTGGGCACAATTTTGACGAATTCGTTCCGCTAAAACATAAGCTCCGTCCACACTAGTATTTGGTAATAGCACCATGAATTGTTGACCACTATAACGACAAACAATATCAATTCCTTTACGTACATAATCATTGAGCATTTTAGCAAATTCTTGTAACACGCCATTGCCTTGTCGATATCCATACTCCGCATTAATTTGTTTGAAATGGTCCATATCTATCCGTAAAATTGAAAAGAAATCGCCATGACGACGAGTTCTAGTCACTTCTTCTTGTAAACGCATTTCAAAATAAGGTCGTGTGTATAATTTAGTTAATTCATCTTTGGTCGCTAATTGAATCCAACGTTCATTTTCCTGAGTCACTTCAACAATGTTTGCAACCATAGGCATAAGCATTTGTAACATTTGTAATCGTGCTGAAGGCAGGCTAGTGTCTATTTTTTGAGCTATGACTACAACGCCCGTGACAACTTCCTCTTCAGCCCCTAAGAGGGGTAGGCATAAACAATCAAAAGTGCGATTATTTTTTTCATAAGTTGGAACAGGTAATAGCAATTTTTTCCAGATTTTTCCTGGATAAGTTGAAGTTCGTCCACTTAATATAACCTTTTCTAGCGGTGTCTGTTTAAACTTAAACTTTATTTCACTATTGTGCGAAATAAACTCTCCTTTGGCTAAAACACCAAAAACCCCACAGTTTTCAAAATCCAAGACATTAAATAGGGCAACCAATTGACTATTTCCTAAACGGCTTAAAGTATCAAGCACTTGTTTAATTAAAGAATTCATGTCTTATTTCCTTTATAGGGTGTGACCGTTATTTGATGTAGGCCCCCTCCTCTCCTTAACCCCCTCCAGCAGGGAACTTTCTGCGAGGGGGACTGAGGGGAAGGGGGGGGATAACATCAAATTAAGGTCATACTCTCATTATACTTCGGACTTACGCATTGACAAACTAATTTTTTTATTTTCTCCTTGGAGTCCAAACTAAGTAAGCGTAGCTGCTAAAGCTTTAGCTTTGGACCGTCCAAACGAAACGAAGTAAGCGTAGCTAAGTAAGCGTAGCTAAAGCTAAAGCTTTGGACTCCAAGTAAGTAAGTTATAATTTTTAAGAGTTTGTTTTTATTAAAAAACCTAGAACAATTATGTTGTCAGTGCGTAAGTCCTAATACTTAATAAGTTAGAATAATATTTTGATAATTAATCACCAATAGACAATAACTTGATTATGTCCAGCTTGTTGTAACATTAAATCGCTACGGGCAAGTATTTCTTCTTGATAAATACTATGATCAGATTCTGGATTTTTATCCCATTCAGAACGACTAGCATCTATACTTTGTGTAACACCTATACTCACAGTGACTTTCAACTCCACACCTGGTTTAATTTTAAAACAATGCTGTACACAATTTTTGCGAATCCGTTCAGCTAATACATAAGCACCATCTGCACTGGTATTGGGCAACATGATGAGAAATTGTTGATCGCTGTAGCGACAAGCAATGTCGATTTCTTTACGTATAGACTTAGTAAGTATTTTAGCAAATTCTTGTAATACTGTATTGGCCTCTAAATAGCCATACATTTTTTTAATTTTTTTGAAATCGTTAATTTCTATTCGTAATATTGAAAAGAATTTACCATAACGTTGAGTTCTGATTATTTCTTCTTCTAAGCGTTTTTCAAAATAAGGGCGCGTGTATAAATGAGTTAGTTCATCTTTAGTTGCTAATTGAATCCAGTGTTCATTTTCTTCAGTGACTTTCATAATGCTGACAACTATAGGGCCAAGCATTTTCAACATTTGCAAATGTGTTGAAGACAGGCTAGTACCAGTTTTTTGAGCTATGACGATAACACCTGTCATAACTTTTTTTTCTGCCCCTAATAGAGGTAGACATAAACATTCAAAAGTACTATTAGTTTTATCATAAGTCGGAAAAGGTAGTAATAAGTCTTTAAGTAGTACACCTGGATAAGTTGAAATTTGTCCAGTTAATATAACCTTTTCTAGTGGGGTTTGTTTGAACTTAATCTTTATATCACGACTATGCGAAATAAGCTCTCCTTTAGCTAAGACACCAGAAACCCCACAGTTTTCAAAATCCACTAGATTAAATAGGGCAACTAATTGACTATTGCCCAAACGAGCTAATGTTTCAAGTATTTGTTTAATTAATGACTTCATAATATTAATTCAATTTAAAAAGTGGCTTATATTTTTTTTAATATTTCTAGCATTTTTTGATAACTTTATATAATATATCAGAAAAATTCATTTAGTTAAAAAATAAAATCAACAATCAATTTTAGAACTTACGCATTGACAGCCGATATTTTATAGTTTTTTGTTTTTTAAACAAACTGTTAACGTTTAGAAATTATTTGGAGTCCAAAGCTAAAGCTTTAGCTACGCTTACTTCGTTTGGACTCCAAAGAGAAAATAAAAAAAATAGTTTGTCAATGCGTAAGTCCTAAATTTAATTTGATAAATATCGAAAATCAGTTCAACTTGGAAATCTTCAGTTTATTATTATTAGGCATTATAGTTGGCACATTAGCCGGCTTATTGGGAGTAGGAGGAGGCATTATCATTGTGCCGACATTAGTTTGGATTTTTCACTCTCAGCCAGAAATACCCAATACCAGTATCATGCAAATAGCAATCGGCACCTCTCTTGCGACAATTAGCATAACCTCCGTTTCTTCTCTCATAGCGCATTATCGCCATGGTGCAGTGCAATGGCGAATTGTATGGCAACTCACCCCAGGCATTATTATCGGCGCTTTATTTGGTGCAATAATAGCTGATGCTTTGACAAGTAATACTTTGCAAAAAATTTTTGCTTTATTCATTATACTCGTTTCAGTACAATTCTTCTTAATTGCCCCTGTTTCACCACCCTCACATCGTCAGCTACCAAAGCATTTATACTTAGTAGGTATATTCATCGGTCAAATATCAGCTTTATTCGGCATCGGTGGTGGCTCACTCACAGTGCCGTTTTTAGTCTGGTATAACATTAGTATCCGTAAGGCGATTGCAACCGCCGCTGCTTGTGGTTTTCCTATCGCTCTTTTTGGCACCATTGGATTTATCGCTACTGGCTGGAATACTAAGGGATTACCAGCATGGAGTAGCGGCTATATTTACTGGCCAGCATTTTTTGCCATCACCCCAATGACTTTACTATTTGCACAGTTCGGGGCAAAATTAACACATAACATTCCTATTAACGTACTGAAAAAAATTTTTGCAATATTTCTCGCAGTGATAGGGATTAAAATGTTATCTGCATGAAATTTAACGCAATTATTTGATTTAAAAGTGAGGATTTACAGATGAAAGGGCATTTTAAATATAACTCGAAAATTTATAATTCGCATCAAACGAGTCGGCAGAGACGGAATAAAAACCGCTTATTGTTTTTATTAATTATCTTAGCAGTGGGAATTGGTGGCTATTTTGCTCTACCTAAGATTTTTAAATCTACCCAAAATGCCGAACCAAACGCCAAAGTTGCTGAACTAACTACCGCACCAGAAGAAAAAACGATGGCAAATGAAGATCAAATTATCAAAACCTTACCTTTACCAAATATGAAATAAGCCTCACAGGGCAACCACAAGGGATTGCTCCTACAAACAATGATATAGGGGCAATCAGTTGCCCACATGGCACTTAAAATTTTGTTATATTAAAATCTAAACCAGGCTTAACTTTACTTTAACTAAGGAAACCAATCAGTGAATTTGCAAATTGCTCAACGTGTTAAAACCATAAAACCATCCCCAACCCTAGCAGTCACAGCTCGTGCTGCTGCAATGCGAGCTGCTGGATATGACATTATTGGTTTAGGCGCAGGAGAGCCTGATTTTGATACGCCTCAACACATCAAGGATGCTGCTATTGATGCTATTAATCAGGGCTATACTAAATACACTCCTGTTGATGGCATTCCTGCCTTGAAACAAGCTATTATCAATAAATTTGCTCAAGACAATCAACTGGAATATGATCTGAAACAAGTGCTGGTATCTTGTGGAGGCAAGCAAAGTTTTTATAACTTGGCACAAGCTTTGCTCAATCCAAATGACGAAGTTATTATTCCCGCTCCTTATTGGGTGTCTTATCCTGATATGGTTAAATTAGCGGGTGGAAACCCAGTGATTTTACCAGCTCAAAAAAACTTTAAAATCACACCAAAACAATTAGAAACGGCAATTACTAACAACACTCGACTATTTGTGATTAATAGTCCATCAAATCCAACTGGAGGGCATTATACACCGGAAGAACTCGCAGCACTTGGTGCAGTGTTAATAAATTACCCTAAAGTAATTGTAGCAACTGATGACATGTATGAACATATCCTTTGGGAAGGTGCGCCATTTAAGAATATTCTTAATGCCTGCCCAGAGCTATATGAACGCACGATTGTACTCAATGGGGTTTCAAAAGCTTATGCTATGACAGGATGGCGTATCGGATATGCTGCTGGTCCAGAACAACTGATACAAAAAATGAAAACCATTCAATCACAAAGCACCTCGAATCCAACTTCAATTTCTCAATATGCTGCCCTTGCCGCATTAGAGGGCGACCAATCTTTTATACAGGAGATGGTAAAAATATTTAAAGAGCGGCATGATTTTGTCTTGGATTCTCTGCTGAAAATTGAGGGAATAGAATGTCAGCCCTCTCAAGGGACCTTTTATATTTTTCCTAACATAAAGGGGGTTATGCAAGGCTTAGGGATTAACACTGACATTGAATTTGCTGAATTTTTGATTGAAAAGGCTAACATTGCGGTTGTACCTGGTTCAGCCTTTGGAGCATCAGGCTTTGTACGGATATCCTTTGCAACCAGTATGGAAAATCTGACAAAGGCAATGGAAAGGCTAGAAAAAACCGTCAACGCATAGTTTTAGCATTGTTTTACAATTTTTTTTCTCGTTCCCAAAATCCTGCTCACTCACTTATACATAAATATTTAAGTAATTGATTTAATTGGGGTAGATTTTTTAATTTTGTCATTTCGACCTTAGGATAAATCTTTACTGGCTTTAAGATTTCTCCTAAACGTCGAAATGACAATTTAACTTATGTATAAGTGAGTGAGCAGGAGCTTGGGAACGAGTAAGCTTGGGAACGAGTAAAAATCTTTACTGGCTTTAAGATTTCTCCGCTGACGTCGAAATGACAATTTAACTTATGTATAAGAGAGTGCGTAACATCAGTTATAAAAATAATTCATAAAAAAATCAGTTTTCTTCAAAAGACTTAAAGCAAAATTTAACATTAATACAACGTATTTTGTAATTTTTACAACTACCACCTTATCAATGCTCTTTGATAATATAGACAAGCGATTAATTTTCTAAGTGCTTAGAATAACACTTAAAAGTATAAGTCTATATTAAATAATCTCAAAGAAGTTTTAATTAAAATACTAGATTAACTAATAAGTTAAGTAATAAAAATTGCAGTTATTAGTTAAAAATATCCTGTAAGATATTATGATTAAAAATATCTTCATTCAAAATCAACCAGAGGTTAGTATCTTGCAGAAAGAAAATCAAGCGGTTAATCATTTAAATTATAAAATAACTTATGACGCCTTGCCGCATGAAAGTCTGAAGCAACTACCTATGTCAGTTCAAAAACAGGCTACAGAATTGTATCGCTTAATACGTTCTAAACCTGCTCAAGTCATTGCTCCCTTGCAAAAGCTGACCAAAAAATATCCGGCAGTGCCTGTATTTTATAATTATCTTCGTACTGCATACGAAATGACAGGGCAATCTGATAAAGCAGATACATTGCTTGAAATTATTTATCGAAAATATCCTGACTATTTATTTGGTAAGACAAATTATGCTTTTCGTTGCTTAAGTACCTGTCAACCTGAGAAATTAGTTGGGATTTTTGGAAATAAATTCGATTTAAAATTGCTTTATCCGCATAGAAAAACCTTTCATATTTCAGAATTTACAGCTTTTACCAGCGTAATCGCTTTATATCATGATATGATTGGTGATCGTCGCAATGCGAGAAAATATTATCGGAGTCTAAAATACTGGGCACCAAATCATAGTTTAACCCAAGTGGTTAAACTTCAACTTTTTCCAACTTTCTCACAAAGATTATTAGAACAATTTAATACTTTGTTTAATAAAATCTTTGATTTCATAACACAACGGCTTGAAAAGAAAATGACTATTTTAGAAGAAGCCGATGCCACGAAAATCGTGACAACCAACCATTCACCAAATTATTCGAGACAATTTTGATTAAACAATCGATTAACCACCCCCCTATCACATAAGGGGGGCGGTTTATTTCATGCCAGCCGCTTTACCAAGAGAAAATTATATTTAATGTTAAAAATATGACACCTAAAAAAAAATAATGACACTTCCTCTTACTTTAAAACGCCAAAACCACAAAATAGGCTTTGGTTATGTTTAAGGGGCAAGCTCCCTAAGGTGATAAACCATCTATCACCTTTGTTATTACCTTAGTTCTCGGTAATGTCTGTCACTTAAAAGATTTTGAAGCTAATCTATAAGTTCAAGATTGCAACATTTTAGTACAAAATTTCTTGTTTGTCAAAAAAACAGGTTTTGATTTTGTGGTTTTAGTGTTTAATGCTAACTGCCATTTCCATTCCAAAAGGAAAAAATTATGCCTCACTATACGACTGAAGACATTCGCAATATTGCCCTAGTAGGTCAAAACGATGCTGGCAAAACAACCCTCGTTGAAAGCTTGTTATATCATGCTGGTGTAATTAACTCCCTTGGCAAAGTCGAAAATGGTAATACTGTTTGCGATTTTGATCCGATTGAAAAAGACTATCAACATTCCCTTAGTACCGCCATTGTCAACTTGGATCAACATGGCAAGCATATTAATATTCTTGACACCCCAGGCTATCCTGATTTTATGGGACACTCCCTAAGTGCCTTTGATGCTGTTGAAACCGTAGCTATTGTGATTAATGCCTCAGCAGGTATTGAAATGGTTAGTCGCCATCTATTAGAGCGAGCTGCTGAACAGAAAGAATGTCGGATGATTATTATCAATAAAATCGATGCGCTAGATTTGGATTTACCAAAATTAGTTGCGGAGATTAAATCGGCCTTTGGTAATGAATGTCTACCGATTAATTTACCCGCTGAGAATGGGACAAAAGTTGTTGATTGTTTTTTCAATCCCTCTGGAGAATCTGATTTCGGCCCTGTTGCCGATGCACACACGGAAATTATTGACCAAGTTGTTGAAGTTGATGAAAAATTAATGGAACTGTATTTAGAGCAAGGCGAGGCACTTTCTCCTGAGCAACTCCATGATCCCTTTGAAAAAGCCCTGCGTGAAGGGCATTTAGTCCCAATTTGTTTTGTCTCAGCACGCAATGGTACTGGAGTACCAGAATTATTAGAAATATTCACCCGATTAATGCCCAGCCCATTAGAAGGTAATCCGCGTCCATTTTTGAAAGGCGAAGGTGCAAAGGCTACTCCCTTTAACATTACCCCTGATCCGAATCAACATGTAATAGCGCATGTTTTTAAAATTACCGCTGATCCCTTTGTTGGTAAATTAGCCATATTTCGTATTCACCAAGGTACAATATCGAAAAACACGCAATTATACGTGGGTAACGCTCGCAAAGCTTTTAAAGTCAGCCATATATTAAAAGTTCAAGGAAAACAACAAACTGAAATTCAAAAAGGAATTCCGGGCGATATTTGTGCAATAGCAAAAGTAGATATAATTCATTTTGATGCCGTATTGCATGATTCCCATGATGAAGATCATATTCATATCAAACCTTTAAATTTTCCTACCCCCATGTTTGCCCAAGCGATTATCCCCAAACGTCAAGGCGATGAGCAAAAAATTAACCTCACTTTGCAAAAATTAGCAGATGAAGACCCCTGTTTAGTTCTAAAACATGATCCCTCGCTCAATCAAACTGTTTTACGTGGACTTGGTGAACTCCACTTACGGGTTGTATTGGAAAAAATGGCAAAGCAATATAATATTGAAGTCGATACCACTGTACCCAAAATTCCATATCGAGAGACAATTAGCCAAGCCGCTGAAGGGCATTATCGTCATAAAAAACAAAGTGGCGGGGCGGGACAATTTGGCGAGGTCTTTTTGCGTATTGAACCCTTAGAAAATGGTGCAGGTTTTGAATATGTTTGGGCAATTGTCGGCGGGGCGATTCCATCTGTATATGAGCAAGCAGTACTAAAAGGTATTCAACAAGTTTTAGACAGCGGAGCGATTGCTGGTTATCCTATGCAGGATATTAGAGTAACTATTTATGACGGCAAACATCACTCTGTAGATTCTAAAGAAATCGCTTTTATTGCTGCTGGAAAAAAAGCCTTTTTAGATGCGATTAAAAAAGCTAAACCATTAGTACTTGAACCGATTGTTAAAGCCGAAATCACCATTCCTAATGAAAATGTGGGTACAATTACTGGAGATTTAGCTAGTAAACGGGGGCAAATTCACGGGAGTGAACTCTATGCCTCTAATATGGTATGTATTAAAGCCGATGTACCACTCAGCGAATTAAATAATTATCAAACCGAGCTGAAATCTGCTACTGGTGGGCAGGGTTTTTTTACTATGACATTTAGTCATTATGAAGCCGTTCCTGCTCAGATTCAGCAACAATTGAAAGCAGCCTATAAGCCAGTAGAAGTTGAAGATTGAAAATTTGAAGATTTTAAATTGATTTTTAATTTTTAGCACTTTTTAGCCATGCCATTATAAAAATAAATAGACAAACCAAAAATAATGGCATGATTATTAAAGCATCCCAAAACCAATCCCGCGCCTGATAGGGAGGTTTATTGATTTTTGGAGAAAGATTTAAACGTGGTGGTGGTATTTGCTTAGCCTCTGACAAGCTTGATATTACCAATTTATCCCTATTACGCGCAAAAGTTTTAAAACCAATGCCTTTAATTTCCATTAATTGCTCTATTGAGACGAACCCCTTGATTTTTTCACGATATTCTACAATACGTCGCGCTTTTATAGAGCCAATTCCTGACAGTTCACGCGCTAGTTCCTCCTCTGTGGCTTTATTAATATCTACCATAGCCAAAATGGTTTGTGATAGCATTATAATTATAAAAAAAGCTACAGTTTGAAAATAGCTAAAAAAGCTTAAAGAATTAAAAGAATTGGCGATTCCCGTTTGTCTATAGAAATTTATCATTAACTTTAATAGAGGTATTGCAAAATAAAACCGATCTTATGGTTTCCATTGTCTGAACCTTGATTACAAAGGATTATAAGGATTGTAAGGATTGTTTAATTAATCGGTTCTAACCCAATCCTGTAAATCCTTTAAATCCCTGAAAATCAAGGTTCAGACAATGGGTGCAAATTATTTGGCAACAATTTTAATTTATTATTCATTAACTTTAATAGAGGTATTGCAAAATAAAACCAATCTTATGGTTTCCATTGTCTGAACCTTGATTACAAAGGATTATAAGGATTGTAAGGATTGTTTAATTAATCGGTTCTAACCCAATCCTGTAAATCCTTTAAATCCCTGAAAATCAAGGTTCAGACA
>JALWSU010000269.1 GCA_026993485.1 Thiotrichaceae bacterium
AGCCTCAAAGGGCAACCACAAGGGATTGCCCCTACAAACAATGATTTACTGTAGGGGCAATCCGTTAATGATTTACTGTAGGGGCAATCCTTTATGGTTGCCCTTTGAGACTCCAATTTTAGGTGTTACTGCATGAAACCAAAACCATATTCTCTGATTTATATTATTCTTATTAGTTTTTTTTCTATACTTATCACTAATTGGAGTTCCGCCTGCTATGCTGCTGATAATCCTGAGAAATTACATCGTGAAGCCTTAAAACTAGCGCGTGCTGGTGGCGAGAAGCTAAATCAAGCAATAATTATGTTTGAGGAACTGGTGGCGACTTATCCGCAAAAAAAACGTATTTTTTATGATTATTTAGTGGTGCTAACTTGGGCTAATCAAGATAGTTGGGCATTGAGAGAATTGAATAAAGTTAATCTGGAAACAGCCCCCGCTTATCTTTTAGAAACTCTAGGTGAGTCGGCGATGAAATTACAACAATATGATCAAGCTGTGAAAATCTATACAGCCGCTGCAAAAAATTTTCCTAAGCGTTGGAAAAATCAATATCAGTTAGGATTGGCATTGTCTCGTTTAGGTAAACATCAACAAGCGGTGCAAGTATTAGAGAATCTCTTATCCGATTACCCCGAAAAAACCAATGTCTTTTATGATTATCTTGTAATTCTAAATCGTGCTGAACAATATACTAGAGTAATTAAGCTAATACCCAAAGTTGATATAGAAACTGCACCAGCTTATGTTTTAGAAACTTTAGCCGAAGCGGCTGAAAAAGCAAAAAATTATGAGAAAGCCGTCCAGTTATACCAAATTGCTAAGCGTCGTTTTCCCACTCGTTGGTGGAATAAATATCGTTTAGCTCTTAATCTTTCCCGTTTAGGCAAACATAATGAAGCTGTGGTTTTATTTGAAGAACTCTTAAAAAATCACCCTAAAGAGCAACAGATATTTTTCGATTACCTTGTCATTCTTGTTCGTGCGGAACAATATGCAAAGGTAATTAAACTCATACCTAAAGTTAATCTGCAAACTGCTCCCGCTTATGTTATGGAAACTCTTGGAGAAGCAACACGCAGGCTGCGAGAAAATCAGGAGGCGGCGAAAATTTATCAAATCACTAGCAGTCGCTTTCCTAAGCGTTGGTGGAACCAATATCAGTATGCTTTAGCACTCCATCGTCAAGGTAAACATCAAAAAGCACTGGCTGTATTTAAGCAAGTTTTAAAAGCCCATCCCAATGAAAAGAACGTTTTTTATGATTACATTGCTGTACTTGCTAATGCTGGAAAATACGCTTTAGTTATGGAACAACGCCCAAAGGTTGATTTTAACACTGCACCTCTTTATGTTTTGGAAGCTTTTGCTGATGCTGCTAGTCGCTTACCAAGACAACTTGAAACTGCAATTAAAATTTACCAAATTGCTTTGAGTCGTTTTCCTAATTGTTTATCTTGTAAACATAAATTAGCCATAGCTCACTCCAAATTAGGACAAAATAAGCAAGCTATTAAGCTATTTCAAGAAATGTTAGCAGCGCATCCTCAAAAGATGAATATTTTATATGATTATATTGTTATACTGAATTGGGCGGATAAACCAGCTAAAGCTTTAGCTTTTTTGCCGAAAATTAATTTAAATTCCATACCAGCTTATGTATTAGAAAGCCTTGGAGAAGCGGCTAGAAAATTACGCCGATTTGATGAATCTATCAAAATCTATAAAGTAGCAGTACGCCGTTTTCCAAAACGCATACCAATTCAATATGGCTATGCCTTAGCTTTATTTGGCAATGGTGAAGTTAATCAAGCTATTGCTGTTTTTCAAAAGCTAATGATAGCGCATCCGAATGAATCGAAAATCTTTTACGATTATTTAACGGTATTAAGTTCGGCAAAGAAAAATGCTTTGGTGATGAAATTATTACCTAGGGTAAATTTAGAACTAGCTCCAGCTTATGTATTGGATAGTCTTGGAGATGTTGCCATGAATATACAACAGCTTGATAAAGCTGTAGAAATTTATAAAGTTGCTGTGCGCCGTTTTCCAGATAGAATCTCCAGCAAATATAGTCTAGCTTTGGCACTTTCTAAACAGGGCAAGAATGATGAAGCGGTTGTACTTTTAGAAGAAATTCTCGCTGCCCACCCGAATGAAACTCATATTTTTTATGATTATCTAATTATTTTGACTCGTGCGGGTAAATATGAAAAAGTCATGAGTTTAAAAAACCAAGTTAATCTTGAGCAAGCTCCTGCTTATGTTTTAGAAACATTAGGGCAAGCAGCTCGTTTCAGTCAACATTTTGATGAAGCTGTCAAAATTTATCGCCTTGCTGTACGCCGCTTTCCTAAACGTTTATCAACTCACTATGGCTTGGCATTAACACTTTCTAATCAAGGTAAAAATCAAGAAGCTGAGAGAATTTTTGAAAATCTGCTGGCTGCTAATCCTGATAATTTAAATCTATTTTATGATTACTTGATTGTTTTAATTCGTGCCAATCACAAACAGCAAGTAATGGGTTTATTACCAAAAGTTGATTTGGAAAAAGCCCCTGCTTATGTATTAGAAGCACTTGGCGACGCTGCTCGCAGTTTACGAGACTTTAATCAAAGCATTAAACTTTATCGAGCTTCAGTACGGCGTTTTCCTCAACGACTTTCCAGTGAATTAGGGCTGATTTATGCCTTAACTGATGCTGGTTATACTAGAATGGCTTTGAGGCTAATCAAACGCCTGCGAATACGTCAGCCGCAAAATTTGCAGGTACTATTTGCTTATGCTTATATACATCGTGCTAGGGGTGAATATGTCGCTGCATTGAATATTTATGAAGATATGCTCTTGATTGCACCAGATAATAAAGATGTAATTTATTTGCGTATTTTAACAGTGGCTGATATGGGCGCACCGCATCGTGCTGTAGAATTAGCCAAGCAAGTACCGAATTTATTTACAACCAAAGAATGGTATCGCTTTTTAAGTGCTCGTATTACAATGAATCTTCGTTGGAGTGGATTTACACCCGAAAAGGAATCGGAACGATTTGCCGAAACTGATTTAACCTTGAAACGTTTAGATAATGAGCAACGATTTATTTATGCAACTGGGGGGCAAACCAATCAAAATTTAATTAATCATTTACGTTTTGATCGGATTTCGGCGTTACGCAATAGAAGCAAAATGCGGCAAATATTAGTTGAATACCAACAACTCTTAAAAGATAAAGTAGATATACCATGCTATGTATTAATCCCGATTGGAGATGCTTATCTCTATCTTGAACAACCAGAAAAAAGCCGAGATATTTATTTAGAAACACTGAAAAAATGCCCGAATAATTTTAATGCGCGTATGTCTCTATTTTATGCTTACATTGAAACCGAAGAATGGGGTAAGGCATTTAAAACCATTGATGGTTTGAACGCCGAACAAGTAGAATGGCGGCATAGTAAGTCGAGAAAAAAAGTCGGAGAAAATCCAAGAAAATTACAAACAGAAATGACTGCCACTATGGCGAGAGCTTATGCTGATAGGCCAGATTTAGCACAAGAACGTCTTGAGGAAATGCTAAACATTGCTCCCGCGAATACTAACATACGTCAAGCTTTAGGGACAATTTATCTCTGGCGCGGTTGGCCACGAAAGGCTTTAGAAGAATATGACATTACCTTAGCACATGAACCAGAATTCATTGATGCTTGGATATCTCGTACTAATGCTTTATTTGATTTAGCTAGATACCCTGAAGTTGATAAACAGATTCAATCACTGGCAAAACGCTATCCAGAAAATAAAGGCGTGCAAAAGCTGCAACGTGATTGGGATTTGTATAATCGTCATGCTCTGAAAATTGAGACTTCTTTTACCCCTGGTGGAACAACCCAATTTGGTGAAGATGAATGGACAGTTAATACTTGGTTATATTCGGCACCATTAAAGTATCGTTATAAACCATTTATACATACATTTTATAACAGTTCCAGTTTTCCAGAAGGGAGCGATACTTTTAAGCGAATTGGAACTGGTATCGAATATACAGGAACTGAATTTAGACTCGGTGGAGAACTCTCCAAAAGTTTAATTGGCAAAAGTGATAAGGGAATAAATCTCTGGGGAACTTGGCTTTTAAATGATTATTGGCAACTAGGAAGCCGCTTTGAGTCTTTTAGTACCAATGTAGGATTACGCGCGTATTTTCAAGGATTTACAGCGAACTTATACCAAGTTTCAGCTCAATACAAAGCGCATGAATCGCGTAATGTATCACTCAGCTTAGAAGGGATGAATTTTACCGATGGCAATCGCCGTATCAGCGTTTATGGTAGCCTATTCCAACGTTTAATTAGCCAACCACTGTATAAATTAGATAGTAGCTTGAGTTTAAGCACCAGCCGAAATACTTCAAATGATGTCTTCTATTTCAGTCCCTTGAAAGATTTTCGACTGAGCTTAAGTTTGAATAATGATTGGATTGTATATAGACGCTATGAACGAGAATTTTCACATAATTTAGGCTTAAGTATTAGTGATTATTGGCAACAAGATTTTGGCAGCGGCTATACTGGTTCCATTAATTATCAACATAATTGGAAATATAGTAATGCCTTTGAAATATCTTATGGTGTTAGCTATACCAGAGCTATTTATGATGGAGTACCAGAAAATGCTTTTGGCTTTTCCGCTTCATTAAATTGGAGATTTAAGTAATATAGCGTTACCCGATTTAGTTCAGTACAAACCTGCCAGGTTTTTAAAACCTGGCAGGTTGGTACGCTGTATTTTATACAAACGGGTAGTGCGATATATAGCCTCACAGGG
>JALWSU010000270.1 GCA_026993485.1 Thiotrichaceae bacterium
GCCTGCGCGTCAAACCTCCGAGGTTTTAGAAACCTCGGAGGTTTTTAGACCCTGCGCGTCAAACCTCCGAGGTTTTAGAAACCTCGGAGGTTTTTAGAGCCTGCGCGTCAAACCTCCGAGGTTTTAGAAACCTCGGAGGTTTTTAGACCCTGCGCGTCAAACCTCCGAGGTTTTAAAAACCTCGGAGGTTTTTAGACCCTGCCTTTTGATTTTAAGCCTCAAAATCAAATTCCAACACCTCAAGCGGTTCTTGAATAATATATCCCTGAGCAAAATCAGCCTCGAATGTCCACAAAATAGCTAAACTATTTGCATCTTCTATAGCTACACTAACCGTTTGCATGTTTAACTCATGAGCTAGAGTAATAATCTCTTGCATTGCTTGCTGATTTGCTTCATTCTCTGACAAATTTTTACTATAAGCAGCGTCAATTTTCACATAATCAACTGGAAGATGTTTGAGAAGATTTTCATAATTCTTACCAGTTTGAAACTGTTCTAGTGCCGTTTTGCACTTCAAAATATGTAAGAATTTAATAAATTTCTGTGTTATTGTGACTTGGTCAAGAGCAACATTAGCCTTGATTTCAAAAATCAGGCGTTCCGCAGGAATCTCAGTAGATTTTAGGCATTCTCGAATAAAAAATAAGATTTCTTCATCTTTAACTGCTTGTTTAGATAGCTTAATAAAGAAATGAGTTTCAGAACCATTTTGTTCTTGCGTTTCCAAAGTCTTAATAGCAGTTTGGATAATCCATTTATCTAATAATCGGCTTAAATTACTAGCTTCAGCGGCTTCAAATACTTCATAGCTTGGAATCACTTTGCCTTCAGAATCCACCAACCGTAAAAACACTTCATAAATTTCTTTCGTCTCACCATGCAAACTCACAATAGGTTGATAGCGCAAAGACAAGCGATTTTCTTCTGCTGCGGTTTCAATCAATTGAGCAATTTCACTAATTTTTTGGCCATCTTTTTGGTTCTGAATTACAGGCTTATAAATCTCCACGCGGTTACCACCTGCCTTTATAGCCTTTTGACAAGCCTCACTGGCATCATTCAAAACATCTTCTGCTTTAGGCACACTAGCAAGCACTTGGGCAATCCCAATACTACAAGTTAAGAAAAATTGCGTGTTTTCCAACTCAATCACATGTTCTTCTACTGCCTTACAAATTGTCTTACCAAAATCAATCGCACCAGCATATTTTTCCCCATCTTTGTCCTCTATTAGTAAGGTAAAAACACTTTCACTAAAGCGTGCGATTTCAGCATCTTTATCTTTAGCTATCAATTTGATGACTTTAGAGATTTTCTTAATTACTGGATCAAAGCCAGCAACACCAATACGATCCTTAATGGTATTAAAATCATCTAATTCTATATAAAACAATATACTACGTACCTGTTGTTCCCTAACTTTAACTAAAGCCTGATTAATTAATTTCGTAAAATGTTGGCTATTAAACAATCCAGTAATAGGATCGAGGATTTTCCACTTGTCACTTTGGGATTGATCACGAACAATGACTCGAATGCAATCTTCACCATCATAAGTAGCATTACGGACTTCCATTGTCATTTGAAACAACTCTTGATTCGACTTCACCCCTTCTAAATTGATTTTTTGCGAAGCATTTTCTTTACTATCTTTTAAAGCACGCCAAAAGGCATAAAATCGATCATAATCCTCACTACTAACTAAATCCATAATAGTGGAAATTTCCAGCTCTTCAAAATTCTCATAAGCAAACATTTTCAAATAGCTAGGATTGGCATAAAGATACAAACCATCATGGACAACATAAGCAATTGCCTCACGCGAGGATTCCAGCAACATTTGATTCTGTTCTTGACATTCCGTATAAAGTTGTTCTAGTTTTAGACTTTGACGACGTTTATCTAAATTAAGCAAAATCCGACTAACAACAATGTACAAATAATCATCATTGGTTTTAGGAATCACCTGCGAGGCACCCGCATTTAATAACTCAACCATATTCTTAAAAAAATCACCAATACCCTCACAGTCTTCATTTTTTGTGCATTGTGGTTCATCAGAGAGAATAATAATTGGCACATCTTTTTGAGATGAAGAGACGGTTTTGCAGACTTGTGTGGCACTTAAATCGCCGACTTGACACACAGAAATAATTAAATCCCATTCTTGTTGACTTAAAGCATCTTTCAAGTCTCGCTTATTTGTAACACAACGTGGACGAGGTAAATAGTAGCGTGCCTTACGCAACCGACGATAAATCAGTTCCGCATGAGCAGCAGTTTTTTCAACCACAATCAATCGGATATTTTTTTTTTGTTTCACGGTTTACTCTCCAAAATCTAAATCAGAATTTGAACTGTGATTTTTGTGATTTATCTGATGAATATGATTTCAAAACGAAATTAAAACTCAAATCAGAGTAATCACAAAAATCACAAAAATCACAGTTCAGACATTTATTTTACAAACGCCGCACCATTAACACACCCTCCTTGGTACAAATTTCATCCACAACAGATTTTGGTATAGCACTATTAACATCAACCAAAGTACAAGCAATATTATTGCGTGATTTATTTAATAAGTCCACAATATTAAGATTAGCATTAGCAATCACTGTCGAAATTTTTTCAATCATGTGAGGCACATTAGCATTGATAACCAATAAACGATTTTTAGCATTACGTTGCATTTCCATCTCAGGAAAATTTACCGAATTATGCACAGTACCATTTTCCAAATAATCACGCAGCTGATTTGCAACCATAATGGCACAATTATCTTCAGCCTCCTTAGTAGACGCGCCAAGATGTGGTAAAGTAATAACCCCTGGATGATTTTTTAAGAAATTACTGGGAAAATCACAAATATATCCAGCCACTCGCCCCGCTTTAATCGCTTCGCAAACAGCAGCATCATCAACAATCCCTTGACGAGAAAAATTGAGAATTATCAAACCTTTACGCGCATGTTCTAAACGCTCAGCACTGATTTTATTACGAGTCGCCTTTATCAAAGGCACATGCACTGTCACAAATTCGACTTCTGACAGCATTTCCTCTACACTTGAGGCTTGTTTAACATGAGCAGATAATTGCCAAGCACTTTTTACCGTAATATGAGGATCAAAGCCTATCACTTTCATACCCAAAGCTTGAGCCGCATTAGCCACCTTAACCCCAATCGCCCCCAAACCAATTACACCTAAAGTACGTCCAGATAGTTCAAAACCCACAAATTGCTTTTTACCTGCTTCTACCTGTTTAGAAATTTCCGCATCGCTACCCTGCAAATTACTTGCATACTCCCACGCTGGAAATAAATTTCGAGCCGCAGCGAATAGACAAGCCAGCACTAACTCTTTCACTGCATTAGCATTCGCTCCTGGGGCATTAAAAACTGGAATTCCGCGCTGACTCATCTCATCAACAGGGATATTATTCACCCCAGCCCCTGCACGCCCAACTGCTTTCAAAGTCTTAGGGATTTCCCAATCGTGCATTTTAAATGAACGCAATAACACCGCATCAGGATGCTGAATTTCAGAAGCCACCTCATAATTATCACGCGGAAAGCATTCCAAACCTTTGACAGAAATATTATTTAAAGTCAGTATCTTATACATTAACTCTTAACCATTCCGTTGTTCAAAATCCAACATAAAATTAATCAATGCCTCTACGCCCTCTTCAGGCATCGCATTATAAATACTCGCCCGCATCCCACCAACTGAACGATGTCCAGCTAAAGTCAACAAACCAGCCTCCTTAGCCTCTGCTAAAAAACTTTGATTCAAATCCGCATTTTTCAAGGTAAATGGCACATTCATCCAAGAACGATAAGCAGGATCAACCGGATTAGCATAAAAATCCGACTGATCAATTGCTGCATATAAAGCCTCTGCCTTACGCTGATTACGTTGCGCCATTACTTCCAAACCGCCTAAATCCTTGAGCCATTTAAACACCAAACCAGCAATATACCAAGAATATGTTGGCGGTGTATTGTACATAGACTTAGCATTAATATGTGTTTTATAACTCCACATAGCTGGCAGATTCGGTAAATCTACCTCAGCCAAATCCTCACGTATAATAACTATAGTCAAACCAGCCGGGCCGATATTTTTTTGCGCTCCTGCATAAATAAGACCATATTTAGAAACATCCAGTGGTCGTGATAAAATCGTTGACGACATATCCGCAACTAAGGGCTTATCACCAACATCAGGAATCGTATGGAACTCCAAACCATTAATTGTCTCATTAGGTGTATAATGCACATAAGCCGCATTATCTCCCAATTGCCAATCGCTAGACGGAGAAATCGTGGTAAAATTATTAGCTTCAGAATCAGAAACTACATTCACTTGGCAAAACTTTTTTGCCTCAACAATCGCTTTTTTAGACCAGATACCAGTATTAAAATAATCGGCTGTGTCGTGGCTACCGCGTAGCAAATTAATCGGCACCATTGCAAACTGACTTGATGCGCCACCTTGCAAAAAGAGGACTTTGTAATTATCGGGAATTTTTAATAAAGATCTAAAATCAGCCTCAGCCTGTTCAGCGATAGACATAAATTCTTTGCCACGATGGCTCATTTCCATCACTGACATTCCGCTGCCATGCCAATCAAGTAATTCAGCTTTAGCCTGTTCCAATACGGCTTCAGGTAAGTTTGCAGGACCAGCACTAAAATTAAAGGCTCGTGACATAATTCATCCTTAATAGGTTAGGTTGTTTAAAATTAAAAAATCGTTCATTATAACAAAATTACAAACATTTTATTTATCTGAAAACATGA
>JALWSU010000271.1 GCA_026993485.1 Thiotrichaceae bacterium
TTACTGTAGGGGCAATCCCTTGTGGTTGCCCTTATGTATAAGAGATTGCGCTCCAGCGTGAGAAAAAATACTTATGTATGGCATGGTTTGCTGATCTCTCCAGAAAATACGGAAGGCTGAAAAAAAACCTGTTTTGCATTTTCTGGTAAATTCACAAACGCAAAATAGTCATCAGGATATAGATAATCTTCACCAGATTCGTCAATAACACGCAATTGATGATGTTTAGCCGCTTCTGCATCGGGCAAGATTTGATAAATTTTGCGAACATCCAAAGATGCGGGGTAACCTTCATTACACAAACAAATAGCAAAAGGTTGTTCATTTATGTTTTTATCGTTTAGCATCAGATTTATCCTACAATATACTTGATTTTAAACTCTTGTTTGCCAATACCCGTTGCTTCATACCAATGTATTTCAGCTACTTTCACCATACCGTCTTTGAAACGTACAGTCGCAATACCTTTACGCTTACGCCACCAGCGACTTTGTCCGTAAATTTTGCGTAAACGGGCAATTTCACGAATACCATTATTTACAGCAATAGTTTCAACTGCCGTGATTTGACTGATTATTTCAAAGTCCATGTATGTTTGTTATCGTTTCCAAGCTCCTGCTCAATTAGTTATACATAAGTACCGAACCATGAATTTTAGTATATATTGGAGTCCAAAGCTTTAGCTTTGGCTTCGCTTACTTCGTTTGGCGACCAGTACCAAAGCTAAAGCTTTGGACTCCAATATGTTAATA
Source organism: Thiotrichaceae bacterium (assembly GCA_026993485.1). Taxonomy (GTDB): domain Bacteria; phylum Pseudomonadota; class Gammaproteobacteria; order Beggiatoales; family Beggiatoaceae; genus JAUXCJ01. Next base: position 753 of record JALWSU010000271.1, read on the forward strand.
AATAATTTCTAGTTCAGTACTTAACTGATGTTACGCACTCTCGCTCGTTCCCACGCTAAAGCGTCACTGCCATTAAGCCAAACCTGCCAGGTTTTAAAAACCTGGCAGGTTTTTTACCGTTGGAATTTCAAAGACCTCCGAGGTTTTCAAAACCTCGGAGGTCTGATTTTAAGGCTTATTCCCGAATGCTTTCCAATAGTGCGATCATTTGATTTCAAAAAGTCTATAGTAAATACCTTCCATCGCATTATCCAAACTATCAATAGTTGCATCCATTGTTTTAACAGAGAAACCCGTTTCTGAAATTTCAATTGGTTCAATTGTACTTTCAGATAAAAAATAAGCTCCCACTGTTTCTGGATTTAAAATCGTATCATATCCATAATGTTCAAAAATTGCTTTTCTGTCACTTTTTGAGGCATTATTTAACATAATCATATTATTAAACTCTTTAATAATATAATCGCTATGGGTACTCAAAATAATTTTGAAACCTTTATTAACCGCTTTAGCTAAAATTCTGGCGACAATCAATTGACTATCAGGATGCAAATTTAGTTCGGGTTCATCGATAATAAACATATCGCCGGGTTTCGCAATATGTCTGAAATACAGTACTAAACCTGATAATGATTTAACCATTGAAGAAGCAAGGTGGATATTTAAAGTTTGAATATCTTGAGCTGGTTTAAATTTAATATCTCCATATTCTGAAACAGAGACTTTTCCTTGTAATAGTAAACTTTCTATTTCATCAGCAAAATCATAAAATTCGCTATCATTTTTGACAATTTGAGATAAATCATTGATAAAATAAATATAATCACTTATTCCTAATGGATAACGTGGCAGTAAATCCCCCTTGATAGATTTAATAAACGATTCTATGTCTTCTTCAACTAAGATTCTTTGTGAAATTTCATCTAATTTTGAGGCTTTTCCTATAAAAACTTTTTTTGCAAGCATATTAATAGCTGTACGTTCAGCTGGAAAAAACATAATAGAATTCTTACTAAAATTATTTAAGAATAAATTTTGGTTTTTGTCTGAATTTGAGCATTTTAGTTTAATAATAGGTACTAGGTTTTTGGAGGCAAAAATTTGCGTGATTAATTTTTTATTATTAACTACATTCCAAAATTCATTTTCATCTGAACATAAATAATTTTTGAGTTCTTTTATTTTATATAAACCATAAATTAAATAAGCCAGATAAGACTTACCAGTATTATTTTTACCAGTAAAAATAATCAATTTTTTAGATAAGTCAATTTTACCTTGTTTGATAGGCCCTAAATTTTCTATTTGAATTTCCATTCAATACCTTAATGCAAAAATAGCATAAACCGAAACCTGATCTGATAGGTTTCGGTTTTACAAACTGCTAGGAAAAAATCTCTTTAATGGGTAAACGAATATCCATTACTTCATCAATAACTTCTGTATCACGCTGAATATCAAAAGTTTTATGTTTCTCTGGCGAGTAGTAAACGGTTATAATTTGCCTACCCGGATCAACTAACCAACATGATTTCACACCAAGCACAAAATAGGCTTTGATTTTCCTAATCAGATAACTGGTCGCTTGTCTGGGAGAAAGTATTTCAATTGCCAAATCAGGCATTTTTGAAACAGTTACTAAATCATCCTCAATGTTTGGGATAATTGGAGGTTCAAAATAAGCGCAAACATCAGGCTTAATTTCATACTTGCCATCCAGGCGATATTCGCTTAAATCATGCTGACTAATGTCCAAACTTAACTCAGTTGCAAAGTGCAAATGTTTAACATAAGTTCCTAACAAAAACCCTAAGTTGAACTGGACTCGGCTATGATTAAACGATCCCATCTCATCTTCTCCATCAATTCCATTATGTTCAACTTCGTATGAATCAGTCATATTGCTATTCCTACAAAGACAAATGCTTCCCACCACGCGCAATACCCAAAACTCCAGAACGTACAACTTCTACAATTTGTCTGGAATTGATTGCATGAATAAAGGCATCTAGTTTGTCACCAGTACCTGTCATTTCAACCGTATAATTGGCATCGTCTACGTCAATAATGCGACCTCGAAAGATATCAATCAGGCGTTTGACTTCTTCCTTATCTTTAGATGTTGGAACATGAATTTTAGCCATCATTAATTCACGCTCAATGTGTTTTCCAACTGTGAGATCATTGAGCTTAATCACTTCAATCAATTTATTTAATTGTTTAGTGATTTGCTCAATTACAGCTTCTGAACCTCTGGTTACCAAAGTCATGCGTGAAACTGAAAGGTCTTCCGTAGGCGCAACCGTTAAAGATTCAATATTATAACCGCGTGCCGAGAATAAGCCTGCTACTCGTGATAAAGCACCAGCTTCGTTTTCTATTAAAATTGAAATCGTATGACGCATGATTAAGCTACCTCTCTTTCAACGTTGGTTAGCACCATTTCATGATGCCCTTTTCCAGTAGCCACCATTGGATACACGTTTTCACCTGGATCAATAATAAAGTCCATAAATACCAGATTATTCTTATTCGCCAAACCTTCTTTTAATGCCCCTTCAACATCGCTAGGCTTATCAATTCGCATACCGACATGCCCGTAACTTTCTGCCAATTTCATAAAATCGGGTAAAGCATCTACATAGGAATGTGAATAACGCTTATCATAAAACATTTCTTGCCATTGACGCACCATGCCCATATAGCCATTATTCAGATTAATAATTTTCAGCGGTAAATCAAATTGCTTACAAGTAGACAATTCTTGTATGCACATTTGAATACTTGCTTCTCCAGTGACACAAATCACTTGCTCGTCAGGATGAGCGAATTTGACACCAATGGCAGCGGGTAAACCAAAGCCCATCGTACCCAAGCCACCAGAATTAATCCAGCGACGCGGTTTTGTGAACTTATAAAACTGAGCTACAAACATTTGGTGTTGCCCAACATCGGAGGTGATATAAGCATCACCATGAGTTAGTTCATAAAGCTTTTCTAGTACAAACTGCGGCTTAATCCGATCACTCTTGCGATCATAACGCAAACAATCAGTTGCTCGCCAAGCCTCAATTTTTTCCCACCAATTGTTTAGAGCATTAGCATCTGGTTGTGTTCCTATCTCTCGCATAGCAACCATTAAATCTGCTAGTACCAGCTTTACTGTACCAACAATCGGAATATCTACTCTGACATTTTTAGAAATTGAAGAGGGATCAATATCAATATGGATAATTTTAGCGTAGGGACAGAATTTCCCTAAATCACCCGTCACCCGATCATCAAAACGCGCACCAATAGCAATTAATACATCGCATTCGTGCATAGCCATATTGGCCTCATAAGTTCCGTGCATCCCCAGCATCCCTAGAAACTGTGGATCAGTCGCAGGATAACTGCCTAAACCCATTAAAGTTTGAGTAATAGGATAGTTTAAAAAGCGTGTAAAATCAGTTAATTCCTTAGAAGCGTTACCAAGTACTACGCCACCACCACTATAAATCATTGGGCGTTTAGCCGATAAAATCAGCTCAGCCGCTTGGCGGACTTGTTTCGGATGTCCAGATAGCACTGGTCGATAAGAACGCATCTCAATTCCATCAGGATACTCAAACAAAGCCTTTTGAGCCGTTATATCCTTGGGAATATCTATAAGAACTGGCCCCGGACGACCCGTAGTTGCTATATAAAACGCCTTTTTCACAATACACGCCAATTGCTTGACATCCTTAACTAAAAAATTATGTTTAACACATGGACGAGAAATCCCAACAGAATCAACCTCTTGAAAGGCATCATTGCCAATTAAATTGCTAGGTACTTGTCCAGTAATAACAACTAATGGAATCGAATCCATATAAGCTGTTGCAATACCTGTGATTGCATTTGTTGCGCCTGGCCCAGATGTCACCAAAACCACCCCTGGTTTACCAGAAGAACGGGCATATCCATCAGCGGCATGAACCGCCCCCTGTTCGTGACGAACCAGAATATGCCGTATTTTGTCTTGCTTAAACATTGCATCATAAATGTGCAACACCGCCCCACCAGGATAGCCAAAAATATGCTCTACCCCCTCGGCTGTCAAAGCTTTGATCAAAATCTCGGCACCAGTAGTCATTATTTCAGCATCATTTACCACATCGTTCATTCATTACTACCCAGTCATTATTAGATAAATTAAATAAATAAATATTAAAACGCCAAAGTCCTGTAATCCATTTAAGGCATTAGTTTACTATTATTTTAGTATTTGGACAAATTAATTCGAGGGAAAAGGAGTTTAGGAACTAAGAAAATCAAACTTGGAGTCCAAAGCTTTAGCTTTGGAACTGCCAAACGAAGTAAATGAAGCTAAAACTTAATGGCAGTATAATTTGCACCCATTGTCTGAACCTTGATTTTAAGGGATTTAAAGGATTTACAGGAGGTGGTTAGAACCGATTCATTAAACAATCCTTACAATCCTTATAATCCTTTGTAATCAAGGTTCAGACAATGGAAACCGTAAGATTGATTTTATTTTGCAACACCTATAGTACTATAAATCAAAACCAGTTAGGTTTTCTTGGGAATGAGAAGATTCGCAACGTTTGCTATATACTAAGCAATTATCAAAATATCACGAAATTTTTCAAGATTATTGTCTTTTAACATACTTCAAATCACAATTATGAGCGATTTTCCCTATCCCGGCTTACGTCCCTTTTTACGCCATGAAAGCGATATTTTTTTTGGACGCGAGGAACACACAGATCAACTTATAGAAAAACTTGGTAATACTCATTTTATTGCCGTTCTTGGTCCTTCTGGTTGTGGTAAATCTTCATTAGTACGAGCTGGTTTATTAGCTGGTTTAGAAACTGGCTTTCTTGCTATTGCTGGTGTGCATTGGCGATTGGCGGAACTCCGCCCTGGAAATAGCCCCTTTTCTCGTTTAGCTAATGCCTTATTAAAAGCATTTGGGACCGAATATACTGGTAATTTTACAAATCTAACTGAGGCTTTCGCATTTTTGCAAGTTGAATTGCGCCGAGGGCCATTAAGTTTGCAAGAAGTCTTTAACGAGATTCAGTTAGAGAAAAATATTAACTTACTTTTAGTAGTTGACCAATTTGAGGAAATTTTTCGCTATTCTCAACAAGGAGCAGCGGAAGAGGCTGCTGCATTTATTGCTTTATTATTAGCCGCCAGCCAGCATCCCAAGATTTATATTGTTATCACCATGCGTTCTGATTTTCTAGGCGAAGTAGCATTATTTCATGATTTACCCCAAGCAATTGCAGCAGGTTTATTTTTGACACCACGCCTTAACCGCGAACAATTGCAGGAAACTATTGAGGCGCCTGCTAATATGTTTGGGGGCGAAATAGAGCCTGCTTTAGTTACTCGCTTGCTAAATGACGCTGGCAGTGATCCAGATCAATTACCATTATTGCAACATGCACTGATGTGGATGTGGAATCTGGCTTTGGTTGACAATCCTGAGCATATGATTCTGAAAATGCGGCATTATCAAACGATTGGCGGCTTAACAATGGCTTTATCAAAACATGCCGATGAAGCTTATGCAGAACTTAATCCAACACAAAAGAAAATTGCTGAAATACTGTTTTGTAATCTTAGTGAAATTGGCAATGAGCGACGCAATATGCACCGTCCAGTAAAATTAAAAGAAATTGCTATTCAAGCGGATAAGTCATGGCAAGAAGTCGCTGCGGTTGTAGAAGTATTTCGCCAAGTCAAACGTAGTTTCCTAATCCCTCCAATTGGGCAAATCTTAGAACCTAATTCAGTGCTAAATGTTAGCCATGAGAGCCTAATTCGCCAATGGCAACGCTTAAAATACTGGCTAAAAACTGAAACTGAATCTGCGGAAATGTATCGACATTTAGAAGATACTGCTCGTCGTTGGAAACATCATCAAGCTGAATTATGGACAGGGCTAGATTTAGAAAATGCCCTAGCTTGGCGTAAGCATACTCAACCAAGCCTAGCTTGGGCAAAACGCTATGGAAAAAACCAAGGAAAATATTTTAACTTATCTATGCGTTTTTTAGAAGCTAGTGTGGCTAAACAACAAGAAAAAATCTTGAGGAAACAAAGACAAGCTAGGCAGGCGCGACAATTGGAACTACAAAAAGTACGACAAAGAACTGCTTTTATCTGTGTTATTTTGGGACTGATATTGATTACTGGCTTATCCTTTTGGGCTTATTCTGAATAAAAACCCGCAATTTCGCACAATAAATGGCAGTTGAAACCAAGAAAATTATTGCTGTATGTGATGGGGGAAGATTATTTATGATTAATAATTCTTACCTTATCATCTACTTTCTTTTCATGATTTTTATGTTCTGCTACCAGTTTTAATAGAGTTTCAAGATATGATAACTGATGTGCATTTTTTTGAATCTCAAGCGCATTTTTCTCCAGACAACGAAGAACCCCCTCATCATAATGAGAAACTGGATTTGCAGAAGAATGCTTAGTGCCAAAAAGCTCAAATATCTCCAAAGCAACGCGCAATCTAACATCAATAGGGGTTTCATAATCTACCATCAGAGTTTTTAGGGTAGATAATGCTATGCTTACTATTTCATCTATTTCTTGTTGAACTATTTCACCATTCTCTAATACCTGTTCTGATGATTTTGATTTTTCTGACATGTAAAATTACTCCTGATTGAATTTGATATGAATTTTTGAACTAGTTATGAACTAAGGGAATGGCTAGAATTGTGCTTAATACTGGAGATATTGTTATTTAAATTATATTACCGATAATAGTATTAGACTGAACCGAAAATCAGGATTTGCTACTTGGAGTCCAAAGCTTTAGCTTTAGCTTAGCTTACTTCGTTTCGCTTACTTCGTTTCGCTTACTTCATTTGGGCGACCAGCCAAACGAAGTAAGCGTAACTAAAGCTAAAGCTTTGGACTCCATTTTGTTATTTACGGACAAGTCTATTATTCAAATAACAATTAATAATTATTAACTAATAACTTCACCATTAGATTTAAAGTAACGCACCTTAGTGCCATCTTCAAGAAACTTAAATCCGACTCTATCAGCTTTATTTGTAGTTGGATTAACAAGTGCAATATTGGAAATATGAATCGGCATTTCTTTCTCAATAATACCCCCTTGGGTATTTTGCATAGGATTACCTTTCGTATGACGTTTAGCTAAATTAATATTTTCTACAACCACACGATCAGAACCGCGAAAACGAATCACTTTTCCGTATTTACCTTTATCTTTTCCTGTGATGACAATTACATCATCACCTGCTTTTAGTTTACGCATAAATAAAATAATATCATTATTGGTTGGTTTTAAAGGACTTCTGGTGCTAGAGAAACAATTCTCATAAAATTCTCAGTTCTTAATTCACGAGTTACAGGTCCAAAAATACGTGTACCGATGGGTTGCTTTTGGTTATTAAGCAAAACCGCAGCATTACCATCAAAACGAATAATGGAACCATCAGGACGTCTAACCCCTTTGCGAGTTCTCACGACAACGGCTTGATAAACTTCCCCTTTTTTGATTTTACTTCGAGGAATAGCTTCTTTAATGCTAACTTTAATAATATCACCAATGCCAGCATAGCGGCGGTGTGAACCCCCTAAAACTTTGATACATTGTAGCCGACGCGCACCACTATTATCAGCCGCATCCAGTATAGATTGCATTTGTATCACTTTATATACTCCTTATAGCCCCCCCTGATTAAAGGGAGGAAACAATTCAGTTATGCAACAACAGCCCGTGTCACAATGTTATGTAAACGCCAAGATTTGGTTTTCGACAATGGACGGCTGGGCTCTATTTCGACAATATCCCCTTTTTGACAAGTATTTTCTTCATCATGAGCGTGCAACTTTGTTGAACGCTTGATATATTTGCCATATTTGGGATGTTTAATTTTACGTTCGACTAAAACCGTAATCGTTTTATCCATTTTATTACTAATAACACGCCCAGTTAAAGTGCGTATTACCTTGTTTGTTTCAATCGCCTGCTCAGCCATGCAATGTTACCCTTCTTTTTTCATTAAGTATCGTTTTTACCCTTGCAATATCACGTCGGACACTTTTTAGTTGGGTATGTCTATTTAATTCATCATTAGCTTTTTGTAAACGCAAATTAAAATGTTCACGTAACAAATCAAGCAAATCAGAATTTAGCTGTTCTGGCGTTTTTTCTCTTAATTCTCTTGCTTTCATTACATTAATGTCCTACTTACAAAAGTGGTTGATACCGATAATTTTGCCGATGCTAAACGAAAGGCTTCACGGGCAATTTCTTCTGAAACCCCTTCAATTTCATACAGCATTCTACCTGGTTGAATTAAGGCTACCCAGTATTCAACATTGCCCTTACCTTTACCCATACGAACTTCTAAAGGTTTTTTGGAAATTGGTTTATCTGGAAAAATCCGAATCCATAATTTACCACCGCGTTTAACATGACGAGTGATGGTACGTCGTGCGGATTCAATTTGACGTGCGGTAATACGTCCACGTCCTGTAGCTTTGAGGCCAAATTCGCCAAAACTGACTTTGTTGCTACGTTGAGCAAGACCTCGATTTCGGCCCTTTTGTTGCTTTCTAAATCGGGTACGTTTCGGTTGTAACATATATATATTCCTAACAAAAACAATAAGAAAGACCTACAACGTTGTAGAAACCCTGTAGGTCTTAATATTCTTTATAACCCCTCCCCCAGCGGCACTCTCTTATACACAAGGGCAACCGATTGCCCCTACATCATTGTTTACCTCGTTACTTCGTTTACTTCGTTACTTCGTTGGTAGGGGCAATCCCTTGTGGTTGTCCTGTGAGGCGTTTAATTATTAAACGCAATTAAATCAATTAGTTAAAAAATTATGTATAAGAAAATGCCCCCAGCGGGGGGATTGAGGTGGGGGAATTATTCTGGTTTTCCAAGAATTTCGCCTTTAAACACCCAGACTTTTACACCTATGATTCCATAAGTAGTATTGGCTTCAGCAAAACCATAGTCAATATCAGCACGAAGTGTATGTAAAGGCACTCGTCCTTCTAAATACCATTCTGAACGTGCGATATCCGCGCCATTGAGGCGACCACTAACATTAATACGAATACCTTGTGCGCCCATCCGCATGGCATTAACAACAGCGCGTTTCATCGCTCGTCTGAACATAATACGGCGTTCAATTTGTTGAGCGACACTAGTGGCGACTAAATAGGCTTCGATATCAGGCTTGCGAATTTCTTCTACACTAATGTGTACAGGAATCCCCATCATTTTGGAAACGTCAGCTCGCAATTTATCAATTTCTTCGCCTTTTTTTCCAATCACGATGCCGGGACGGGCAGTGTGAATAATGATGCGTGCATTACGTGCTGGTCTTTCAATACGCACTTCACTAACTGAAGCTGCCTTCAGTTTCTTTTTTATATATTCCCGCACTTTTAAGTCAGTGTTGAGGAAATTAGCATAATCTTTACTGCTGGCATACCATTTAGATGACCAGTCTTTAATAATACCTAAGCGGAGTCCGACAGGATGTACTTTTTGACCCATAATAATTCTCTTAAGTGTCAGAAACTGTTATAGTGATATGACTGGTGCGTTTTAATATTCTGCTCCCCCGTCCTTTAGCACGAGCACGCATACGTTTAAGGGTTGGTCCCTCATTAACGTAGGTTTTCGATACCCGCAATTCGTCAATATCTGCACCTTCATTATTTTCAGCGTTAGCTATGGCAGATTCTAAGGTTTTCTTAAACGGCAGAGCAGCGCCCTGCTTACTAAATTTTAGTATATTCAGTGCTTTATCAACTGGTAGCCCTCGAATTTGATCGGCAACCAATCGGCACTTTTGCGGAGACATGCCCACATATTTATAGATGCTGGATATTTCCATTGTTATTTTTCAGTTTATCTCTTTGATTTCGATTTTTTATCACCAGCGATATGGCCTTTAAAGGTTCGCGTGACTGCAAATTCACCTAGTTTATGTCCTATCATATTTTCTGTAATAAATATAGGTACATGTTGACGACCATTGTGAACTGCTATAGTCAAGCCTAACATATCAGGAATAACCATTGAGCGGCGTGACCAGGTTTTAATTGGCCGTTTACTTTTGGTTGCAATGGCTTCATCAATTTTTTTTAATAGATGAAGATCAATAAATGGTCCTTTTTTAATTGAACGTGGCATATTAAATCTTAATATTTATTTGTCCTATGCTTTCTGAATTGAAAGCAGTGAGGGTAAAATGAAAAGTGTTAAGTGTCAAGTGCTATCCCAACCAAAGCTAAAGCTTTGGACTCCAAACTTACTTACTTGCGTCTTCGCACAATCATTTTATTAGTGCGCTTGTTATGACGAGTTTTAGCTCCCTTGGTGGGAAAACCCCAAGGAGTTACAGGATGACGACCACCAGAGGTACGACCTTCACCGCCACCATGTGGATGGTCAACTGGATTCATAACAACACCACGTACTGTGGGACGTATGCCGCGCCATCTGGTTGCACCCGCTTTACCCCAAGATTCGAGGTTATGTTGTGAATGACTGACTTCACCAATTGTGGCCCGACAATTTGCAAGTATTTTTCTGGTTTCCCCAGAGCGTAGTCGTAAGGTCGCATATTCGCCTTCACGGGCTATCAGTTGTGCGCTGGTGCCAGCACTTCGGGCAATTTGTGCGCCCTTTCTCGGTTTTAATTCGATACAGTGTACTTGGCTACCCATTGGAATATAACGCAATGGCATACAGTTACCTACTTTAATAGGTACATGTGTACCTGAGATGATAGTATCTCCAGTGTTTAAACCTTTAGGTCTGATAATATAGCGACGTTCTCCATCTTTATAGAGTACTAAAGCTATATGGGCACTGCGGTTTGGATCGTATTCTATACGTTCTACAGTGGCCTCTATTCCGTCTTTTTGACGTTTAAAATCAATGATTCGGTAATGTTGTTTATGCCCACCACCGCGGTGGCGTACAGTGATTCTACCATTATTGTTGCGTCCACCAGTTTTGGATTTTTTATCCAATAAGGCTTTATACGGCTTACCTTTATGTAATTCCGGGGTAGTTACTTTAACGACAAAACGTCGTCCTGCTGATGTCGGCTTAGTTTTAACCAGTGCCATGATTAGTCTCCTACTCTAAAGTTAATATCATGACCTTCTTCCAGACCCACATAAGCTTTTTTCCAATCTTTGCGTTTGCCTTTGAGTTTACCAAAAGTTTTTTGTTTGCCTTTTACGCGAAGCATTTGTACATTCTTAACTTTAACTTTGAATAAAAGTTCAACGGCTGCTTTTACTTCAGGTTTCGTGGCATCAGGTAAGACTTTAAAAACAAATTGTCTGTTAGTGTCGGCCAGTCTGAGGGCTTTTTCTGATATTTGTGGTGCAATTAGTACCTGCATTAAACGATTTTGGTTCATGGCATTAACCTCTCTTCTATTTTTCTGAGGGCAGGCAATGTCATTAATACTTTTTTAAATTTTATCAGACTAACTGGATTGACATTGATGGCATTGCTAACCTCAACATTATGTAAATTACGCGCGGCTAAATAGAGATTAGTGTCTGAATTTTCCGTTATAATGAGTACATTTTTTAACCCAAGTGCTTTAAGTTGCTCTACAAGAATTTTAGTTTTTGGCTGCTCACAAGTGAATTGCTCTACAACTACCAAGCGTGAATAGCTAATCAGGGTTGATAGGATAGAGCGCAATGCGCCTTGATACATTTTTTTGTTGAGCTTTTGCTTGTAATTTTGGGGTTTTGCGGCAAAGGTAACACCTCCGCTGCGCCAAATCGGACTTTTGATAGTACCTGCTCTAGCACGTCCTGTACCTTTCTGCCGCCAAGGTTTGCTACCACTGCCTTTAACTTCGGCACGGTTTTTTTGTGCGCGTGTACCAGCGCGAGCACCAGCTAAGTATGCAGTAACTGTTTGATGAATCAAACCTTCATTAAATTCTACCGCAAAAATGCTGTCAGAAACGTTAATCACATCTGCCGGTTTTGTACTTCCTGGCAGGGTTTGTAGCTGAAGTTCCATGATATGTGTTGTGTTGTCTTTATAAGATGTTAAGTGCGTGCTTTCACAGCTGGACGTACAATAATAGTGCTGCCTGGTGCGCCTGGTATGGCACCCTTTATCAAGAGTAGGTTTCTGTCTAAATCAACACGTACAATTTTCAGGTTTTGTACGGTTCGACGCACATTACCAAGGTGTCCTGCCATTTTTTTGCCTTTGAAAACTCGTCCTGGCGTTTGATTTTGACCGATGGATCCGGGTGCTCGGTGTGAAAGAGAGTTCCCATGTGTGGCATCTTGCATTTTAAAATTGTGCCGTTTTACTACGCCAGCAAAACCTTTACCTTTAGTCGTACCTGTGACATCTACTATTTGTCCTTCAGTGAAAATGTCTACTTTTATTTCTTGACCAAGTTCAAAGTTTGGTTCGCCATCATTGAGGCGGAATTCCCAAAAACCATGCCCGGTTTTAACCTTGGCTTTGGTAAGTTGTCCACGGGTAGGTTTATTTATCCGATTAGTCTTACGCTCACCACAGGTAACTTGTATAGCTTGATAGCCATCTGTTTGTTGAGTTTTTATCTGAGTAATCAGATTAGGAGTGGCTTCAACGACACTTACAGGTATAGATGTGCCGTCTTCTTTGAAAATTCGGGTCATTCCCGCTTTTCGTCCAATGATTCCAATGGGCATTTTTTTTGCTAGTCCTTTGTTTCTTACTTTAAATAAAAGAGCGTTAATTGTTGTAATTACTATGATAGGCTACAACAATAATGGGTAAAACGTCAACAGTCGGTATCAGGCAACCACAAGGGATTGCCCCATTTCTACTTATCAATTGAGTTTTATTTGTACATCAACACCAGCAGCTAGATCAAGTTTCATTAATGAATCAACAGTTTTATCAGTTGGATCTATTATGTCGAGTAAACGTTTATGAGTACGAATTTCATATTGATCTCGTGCGTCTTTATTGACGTGGGGTGAAATAAGTACGGTAAATTTTTCTTTTTTTGTTGGTAAAGGTATTGGACCTCGTAACTGTGCGCCAGTTCGTTTAGCGGTTTCTACTATTTCGCGGGCAGATTGATCTAGGAGACGATGATCAAATGATTTCAAGCGGATGCGTATTCTTTGATTAGACATGATTTGTTTTGATTTCTGATTAATTTGTTCCCCCCAAGTTGGGGGAATTTTAGGCTGACTTATTGATTTTTCTTCAGGATTGCATCAACGATACTATTTGGAGCTTCATTGTATTTGGTAAATTGCATGGTGTAACTGGCTCTACCTTGTGTTAATGAGCGTAAATCTGTAGCATAACCAAACATTTCACCGAGTGGGACTTCAGCACGAATAATTTTACCTGTAGGTATATCTTCCATGCCTTGCAGGATGCCTCGCCGACGATTGAGATCACCCATAATATCGCCCATATAATCTTCTGGCGTGACGACTTCAACAGCCATAATTGGTTCAAGTACAACTGGATCAGCTTTTTTACTACCTTCTTTAAAAGCCATGGAACCAGCAATTTTAAAGGCCATTTCACTAGAATCGACATCATGATAAGAGCCATCATATAATGTGGCTTTGATGTCAACAACTGGATAACCAGCGATAACACCGTTTTGCATTTGTTCTTGTATGCCTTTATCAACAGCAGGTATGTACTCTTTAGGAATAACACCGCCAACAATTTCATTGACGAACTCATAACCGGTACCAGCTTCTTTTGGTTCAAGTTTCAACCAAACATGCCCATATTGACCGCGTCCGCCAGATTGTCTAACAAATTTCCCTTCTTGCTCAACAACTTTTCTAATAGTTTCACGGTAAGCAACTTGGGGGGCGCCAACATTAGCATCTACTTTAAATTCTCGTTTAAGTCGGTCAACGATAATCTCAAGATGTAGTTCCCCCATACCAGAAATAATGGTTTGTCCACTTTCTTCGTCAGTACGCACTTTAAAAGATGGGTCTTCCGCAGCGAGTTTGCCTAAGGAAATTCCCATTTTTTCTTGATCGGCTTTAGTTTTGGGTTCAACAGCGACAGAAATAACTGGTTCTGGAAATTCCATTTTATCCAGCGTAATGACATTATTTATATCACAAAGAGTATCACCTGTAGTTACATCTTTTAAACCAACAGCAGCAGCAATATCTCCAGCTCTAACCTCTTTGATTTCTTCACGGCTATTGGAGTGCATTTGCAGTATGCGCCCAATACGTTCTTTTTTGTGTTTTAAAGGGTTATAAACTGTATCTCCTGATTGTAAGACACCAGAATAGACACGGAAAAAAGTTAAATTACCCACAAAAGGATCAGTGGCAATTTTAAATGCTAAAGCCGCAAAAGGTTCGTCATCACTAGAACTACGGCTGACTTCAGTTTCATTTTTGTCATCAAGCACACCGCGAATAGCTGGGACATCTGTTGGTGCTGGCATGTACTCAATTATCGCATCTAACATAGCCTGCACACCTTTATTTTTAAAGGCAGAACCACAGATAGTAGGGATAACTTCATTAGCAAGGGTGCGACTGCGTATAGCTTGACGAATTTCAGTTTCAGTTAAATCGCCCTCCTCAAGATATTTATCCATGAGGGTTTCATTAGCTTCGGCGGCTATTTCTAATAACTTTTCTCGCCATTCCTCGCATTGTTCTTGCATTTCGCTAGGGATGTCACGTTCTTCAAATTTGACTCCCTTACTCTCATCATCCCAATAAATCGCTTTCATTTTGATGAGATCAACTACCCCTTCAAAATCTTCTTCAGCACCAATGGGTAATTGTAAAACGGCAGTGGTTGCAGCTAAACGGGTTTCTAGTTGCTCAACAACACGGAGAAAGTCGGCACCAGCACGATCCATTTTATTAACAAAAGCCATTCTTGGTACTTTGTATTTATCCGCTTGTCGCCAAACCGTTTCTGATTGTGGTTCCACACCACCAACGGCACAAAAAACCGCACAAGCACCATCAAGCACGCGCAATGAGCGTTCTACTTCAATCGTAAAATCAACGTGCCCAGGCGTGTCAATAATGTTAATGCGGTGTTCTGGATATTGTTGAGCCATGCCTTTCCAAAAACAGGTGGTGGCTGCTGAAGTAATAGTAATACCGCGCTCTTTTTCTTGCGCCATCCAGTCCATGGTGGCTGCGCCATCATGTACTTCACCTATTTTATGGGAAATACCCGTGTAAAACAAAATGCGTTCAGTAGTTGTTGTTTTACCGGCATCAATGTGTGCCATAATACCAATATTGCGGTATCTTTCGATGGGGGTTTTACGTGCCATTTCAGTTATCAGTTGTCAATATCAATTATAAAGATTGTTCAGTTCCCAGTGATCATTGATCACTGTTGACTGATCACTGATCACTGATAAGTTTCACCAGCGGAAATGTGAGAAAGCTTTATTAGCTTCTGCCATGCGATGTACATCCTCGCGTTTTTTTATAGCATTGCCTTTTTTGTCGTTGGCATCAAGGATTTCTCCAGCCAGCCTAAGTCCCATAGTTTTTTCTCCGCGTTTTCGTGCGGCCTCTACTAGCCAACGCATGGCGAGTGTAGTACGACGATTCATGCGAACTTCCATAGGAACTTGATAGGTTGAGCCACCGACACGGCGAGATTTTACCTCTACAACCGGGCGTAAATTATCTAAAGCTTTATTGAAAATTTCTAGTGCTTCTTGTCCCGGCTTTTTTTCTGCAACTCGGTCTAAAGCCCCATATACAATTTTTTCAGCAACAGATTTTTTGCCATTTTTCATCATAATATTGATGAACTTAGCAAGGGTTTCATTTCCGTATTTAGGATCGGGTAAAATAGTCCGTTTGCCGATAAATCTTTTTCTTGGCATTTTATTTATCCAGTTTTTTTGTTAGGATTTGGGTTTTTTCGCACCGTATTTAGATCTGCCCTGTCGTCTATCATTTACCCCAGTCGTATCCAATGAACCACGTATAATATGATAGCGAACCCCTGGTAAATCTTTAACACGGCCACCTCGTATTAGTACAACAGAGTGTTCTTGTAGATTATGTCCTTCTCCACCAATATAACTTGTGACTTCCATACCGTTGGTTAAACGTACACGAGCCACTTTTCTCATTGCTGAATTTGGTTTTTTAGGAGTTGTTGTATAAACGCGGGTACATACACCTCGTCGTTGTGGACAGCTCTCTAGTGCTGGAGTTGTACTTTTAGTTTTTTGCCGCTTGCGTGATTTTCTTACAAGCTGATTAATTGTTGCCATAATCGTTTTTTTTATGTTAAAGAATACTTATATGTATATTATTTATAATAATGGAGTAAACCAGCAATAGAAAATAGGAGCCAGCTTTAGCTTTAGCTTTTGAGGGGTGAAATTCTAGTGAACGTTTGTTCTTGTGTCAAGTCTTGGGAATTGGCGCGCCCGGAGAGATTCGAACTCCCGACCGCCTGGTTCGTAGCCAGGTACTCTAATCCAACTGAGCTACGGGCGCGTAGTTTTGATGTGGCGGAGAGAGAGGGATTCGAACCCTCGATAGGGTTTTAGCCTATACTCCCTTAGCAGGGGAGCGCCTTCAGCCGCTCGGCCATCTCTCCGTAATTATTTGGAGGGGAAATCCAAATTCATTTAATGTCGGGCATTATACAGGATTTAAAAAAAAAAACAAACTTTTTTTTTCTTAGTATGATTTTTGTATTTCTGATGGCAGAATCGGTGGTAATTTTTTACTCGATGATCAAGTTTTTTTTGCTTGACATGGATAGGATTTATGCACTGATAGTATCATTTTTTTAGGTTTTGTAATAAAAACAAACTGTTAAAATTGATAAATTACTTGATTTATTTTCGTTCATTAAACGCCTCACAGGGCAACCACAAGGGATTGCCCCTACATCACTGTTTGTAGGGGCAATCCCTTGTGG
>JALWSU010000272.1 GCA_026993485.1 Thiotrichaceae bacterium
CATTAGTAATGGTACTTCGTTATTTGCGTCATTTTGATGAGTTACCAGAAAAAACTGATGTTTTGATGGTAGTAGATAGTAAAAATCATTATTGTGGCGTATTGTCAATAACAGATTTATTAACACATTCGCCAAAATTAACCGTAAAGGAAGTCATGTCAACCGATATAGAAGCGATTCCAGCAGATATGTCAGCTCATGAAGTAGCATTGTTATTTGAGCAACGTGATTTCCTTTCAGCACCTGTAGTTGATAAAGATGGGGTTTTAGTTGGGCGCATTACGATTGATGATGTAGTTGATGTCATTCGTGCCGAAGCTGATCATAATTTAATGGGTGCTGCGGGTTTAGATGAAGAAGATGATATGTTTGCGCCTATACTTCAAACTACTCGGGATCGGGCTTTATGGCTAGGAATTAATTTAGGTACTGCATTTTTGGCATCTTATGTGATAGGTTTATTTGAATCGACATTAGAACAGGTGGTTGCTTTAGCTGTCTTAATGCCAATTGTTGCTAGTATGGGTGGAATTGCTGGAAGTCAAACTTTAACGATTGTCATTCGTGGCATGGCACTTGAACAAATTACGGATAATAATACACCGTTTTTATTGAGAAAAGAATTAGCTGTTAGTTTGTTGAATGGTTTTATCTGGGCAGTTGTTGTTGCGCTTATAGCTATATTGTGGTTTGGCAGTTTGAAATTGGGTTTTATTATAGGGAGTGCTTTGATTATTAATTTGTTTTGTGCAGCTTTAGCTGGAGTATTGATTCCCTTGATATTGCGTCGTTTATCTATTGATCCCGCACTGGCAGGAGGTGTGATTTTGACTACGGTTACAGATGTGATTGGGTTTGCGGCATTTTTGGGGTTGGCAACTGTATTTTTGGTTCATTTTGGAGCTTGAGTTGGTATGCGACTATTTCTACATATAGCATTACCCGTTTGGCTAAAATACACTGCCAAAATAGGGCAACCACAAGGGCAACCACAAGGGATTGCCCCTACGGTGTATTGTAGGGGCAATCCCTTGTGGTTGCCCAGTGTGCTTTACCATATCGGGCAATGCTATAGTTGCTAGCAAAAAGATGCTGTGCATCTTACTATTAGAGCAATTTAATTGTAAATTATGATTTTGACAATGGAGGTATAACTATGCAAGCAAGCCAACCACTTTTAAAGAAAGTTCCTGACACTACTATTAGCAATACCAATACAGTTACAGGACAAAGTTTAAAAGAATTACTTGATATTGCCGCGACTGAAAAGGAGCGTATGACATTGGTGTACCAAAATAAGGTTTTTTTGGTTGTAGTGCCGATAGAAGATGTTGAAATGATAGAAAAATTGGAGGATGTTCTTGATATACAAGCAGTTAAAGATGCACATGAAAGAAATGCCCCCCCTATTCCTTTAGATAAAGCAAAAAAAATCTTGGGGTGGTAATTGATTGATGGCATACTCGATTTATTTTGAACCAGTTGCTTTACGTAAACTCAAGAAGTTTGATAAAAATACTCAAATGCGATTAAAACCTAAAATATTTGCATTGGCAGAAAACCCGCGCCCACATGGCTGTAAAAAGTTGCAAGGTTATGAAGATACTTATCGCATCAGGGTAGGAGATTACATCAGACCTCAGAGGTTTCCAAAACCTCTGAGGTCTTAGCATTCAAAGATTTTCAAGTAATCGCCCAGCCCCTTTAGCTAAAAGCGCATCTCCTAAACTTTTTCCTAAATCTTCTGCAAAGTCAACCATTCCACGTAGGCTATGCTGTAATATTTCTTTGCCTTGCACGTCGCCTACTAATCCCCGAATTTCTAAAATTTCTCCTTCAATTTCAGCAAATCCAGCAATTGGTACTTGACAGCCGCCATTTAAACGGGCATTTAATGCTCGTTCTGCGGTGACACGTTGTTGGGTTGGTTTGTCGTTGAGTACGCTAATTAGTTCAAGGGTTTCGGTATCGTTTTGGCGACATTCGATACCAATTGCGCCTTGAGCAATTGCGGGTAACATTACATCAGCTTTTAAGACTTGAGTTATGCGTTCTGCTAAGCCAAGACGCTTTAATCCTGCTGTTGCCAAAATTATGGCTTTGAATTCGCCATTGTCTAATTTTTTTAAGCGGGTGCCAACATTACCTCGTAGGGAGCGAATTTGTAAATCTGGGCGTAGTGCTAGTAGTTGGCATTGCCGACGTAAGCTGGATGTACCGACAATTGCGCCTTTAGGTAAGGCATCTAAGGTTGGATATTCGTTGGAAACAAAGGCATCATAGGGTTCTTCACGAGACATGATAACTGGTAATATTAAGCCTTTTGGAAATTCAACTGGTACATCTTTCATTGAGTGAACGGCAATATCAACTTGTTTGTTGAGTAATCCAGTTTCTAATTCTTTGACAAATAAGCCTTTTCCGCCTATTTTAGCTAATGGCGTATCCAAAATTTTATCCCCTTGTGTGCTCATTTCCACGAGTTCAATTTCAAGCTTTGGATGAGCGCGAGAGAGTTCATCTCGAACATGATGAGTTTGCCATAAAGCTAATGGGCTTTTACGGGTGGCTATGCGTAGATGTGTTTTCATTTAAAGATTTCATCACGATAATGTTGATAAAAAATTAAGGTGTTATGTACTGCTTTCACTACTGCGCGTGGTGTAATAGTGGCACCAGTGAATTGATCAAAAATACCACCATCTCGTTTGACTGCCCAGCCAGATTCTTTGGGATTGGTTAAGCTTAGCCCGTTAAACTTTAGAATCCAGTTAGAACGACGCAGTTCGATGTTATCACCTAAACCAGGAGTTTCTTGATGAGAGAGTACACGCACACCTAGTAACTTGCCGTCGTAGTTAATACCGACTAATAATTGGATACGCCCATTATAACCATTAGGTGCTATTGGTAGGATGACACAAGCAACAGGCTGCTTGCCTTTACGAGCTCGATAAATCATCACTGGTTCTGGCGTACCTAAGAATGCCTCATTTTGCATTTGGCGACTATCATTAAATAATTGATTATCATATAAATTAGTAGGAATTACTGCATTTAAATTTCGCAATAAAGCTGCACGTTGATTAGCTTTAATTTGTTCTTGGGTAATTTGAAAACTGTATGCGACTAACCCTGCACCTAGTACTGCAAATAGGGTTAAAATACTTGCCGCTTGTGTCATTTTTTTGATTAATATCGACATAGTTTACTGCCCAAATACGCGAGGTTGGGTATAATAATCAATGGTTGGTACTGCCATATTCATTAATAAGATAGAAAAAGCTACTGCGTCAGGATAACCGCCCCAAGTGCGAATCACATAAATTAGAATCCCGATACCAGCTCCATATAATAAACGTCCTTTATTGGAGGCAGCAGCAGTTACGGGATCAGTAGCAATAAAAAATGCTCCAATTATTGTGGCTCCACTGAATAAATGAAATAAAGGTGAAGGATAAATATCAACATCAATTAGGAAAAAACAGCCTGAAATGATAAAGAGACTGGTTAAAACGGCAACGGGGATATGCCAAGTGATTATCCGTTTGTAAATTAGCCAACATCCACCTAAGAAAAAGGCATTACCTATCCATTCCCAGCCTTTGCCACCAAAATCACCAAATAAAGGATTTTGCTTAATTTCTTCAACAATATGAAAATGCCGAAGTGCGGTTTTCATGGCATCCAAGGGGGTGGCACCACTGAGGGCATCTAATGTTATACCTCCTGTAGGTTGTCGAGTGAAAATAATACTAATGCTGTCAAGTAAACCAGGATAATGACCACTTAGTGAGGCAAGGGCTGGCCAATGTGTCATTTCAACTGGGAATGAAATCAATAACATTGCGTAACCAGTTACTGCTGGATTAAAGGGATTATAGCCAAGTCCACCATAGAGGTGTTTAGCGAAAATAATTCCAAAGGCGGCACCTAAAACGGTCATCCACCAAGGTGCAAAGGGTGGCATTGCTGAGGCTAATAGCCAAGCTGTTACTAATGCGCTATTATCGGTGATAAAGGGACGTATGGGACGCTTGCGTAGCCAAAGCATTAGAGCTTCACAACTTAAAGCAGTGATGCTGGCTAATATAATATTGATAACAATTCCCCATCCAAAGAAATAGACATAAACAATAATGCCGGGTATTAGGGCATAAAGTACTTGCCGCATAATCTCCGACACGCTATTGCCCTGATGTATGAAAGGGGCTGATGAGGTTTTATATGGCATAAAATATTTTTAATTAAATTTTACTTTGGGAACTAGACGATTCATCATTGGTTTTCGGATATAAATTATAAATATAGGCATCTTCAATGTAACGCCCCCCTGGCACACCTGCACTTGTCAATCTTTGATCAAAGATGGTATTACTTAAGCGTATCATACGCAATGATGATATATATTCGTCATTGTCATCAATGGCAAAAATGCAATCAGCAGGTAATGTATATTCATGTTTTTTATCATTTTTAATAATATTTATGATTTTATCATAAATTTTTCTAGTACCCTCTTTTGAAACTATTGGGCTTGTAATACATAAATGCCAATTTTCAGATTCAGACGTATATAACCAAAATGAAGCAGTAATTGGTATTATCTTTTCAATTTGTTGAATTAATTGCTTGCCTGCAATAATCATTTCATTAGTAAGTGTTTCACCTACATATAGTGTTTTAGCCATGATATAGCATTACCCTATTTAGTTCACTGATGTTACGCACTCTCGTTCCCACGCTGGAGCGCAGGGCAACCACAAGGGATTGCCCCTACAC
>JALWSU010000273.1 GCA_026993485.1 Thiotrichaceae bacterium
GGAAAAAAGCAGGTTTTTCGTAGTTGGAGTCCAAAGCTTTAGCTTTGGTACTGGTCCGAAGCAAGCGAAGCTAAAGCTTTGGACTCCAAGTTAAATAGAAAATCCTTATTTATGGATAAGTCTATTGTATCTTTTCATTCTTCGTTTCGTTTAGAGTTCAAAGTAAGTTTGAACTCCAAACGAAACGATAAGCGTAGCTTAGTAAGCATAGCTAAGTTATTGAGAAGTTACGTTAATTGGAGTCCAAAGCTTTAGCTTTGGTACTTTGAACTCCAAGTAATTTTAATTCTTTATTTCGGTTTGTCGGTTTCAATTTCAACTGGAACTGCAATTGGTTCTAGTGTATCTGCTTGTTTTCCTGATGGATTGGTAAACCTATCATTTAGTTTTGGTACATAGTGGTTGTTGACACTGTTTAATACTTCATGAATACGCCGATGTTGTCTTTGGCTCCAGCCAACTGGTTTGCTGATGATCCAAATAAACAGGGCGCGAAATGTGCTGGTATTCTTTCTAAATGCTTGCATTAAACCTTCGCGGGTGTCATCTTCTGTAATTTCCGTTTGCATTTGTTTGAGTATCTTGTTGGCGGCTTTTTTTGCCATTTTGAGGTGGAAAATGAGAGCTGCGATTAGTAATCCTCCCATGATAAGATCAAGTGTCATTGTGTCTAAATTGGTAAAGATTTTCCAGCCAATCGTTGTTTCAATGATAAATGCTAGAATGGCGATTAAAATAATGCCAAAAGTAATTTCGGTCCAAAAAGTACGCTTTTTCCAGCGTTGAATCAGTCCTGTTAGCTGTGGCACAATCTTGTCTTCAAGATTTTCCCCAGTTTTCTCCAGTAGGCTTATAACGCCATAGGCTCGCTGAATCCCGACTTCTTCTATGCGGCGCTTGATTTCTTTTAAGTCAGCTTGACATTTTTTATCCAAACGCTGCTTAACTTGTTGATCTTCAATTTGGATAGCGACTTCAGAATTATAAATCCGATAAAATCGTCCTGCGGTTAAGCCTGCTTGTGCTAGGGAGCGTTGCCAAGCGGCGACTACTTCTTCTGGATTGTCTTCTTTGGCTGTTATGTCCATTTGGTTGAGAATAAATAAGAATTTTTTAATGTCTGCCCTGTCAACAACGGTTGCAACTAAATGTTCTAAGGTGTCTTTCATAGCCCCTGGTTCAGGATGGCGGGCATCGAAAAATACCAACACTAAATCTGACATGTCAAGAATGCGTTGGGTAAGGTGTAAAGTTGAACTGCGTTGACTGTCGGCATCGAATCCCGGTGAGTCGATTAAAATTTTGCCACGCAGTTGTTCGGCGTTACAGGTTTTTAGTTGTAAATAGGCATCAATACGTTGATTCTCTGTTGAGGTTTCTTCTAGTGCTTCTAGTTCTTTGCTAATTTTGTAAAAGGGAAAACGGGGATCAGCATCAAGGGCAATTCCGGGTAAGGTTTTGACGATTTTGTCACTGCTAAAACAAATCACTGTGAATCTGTCGTCAACTGCTTGGGTTGCTGTGCGTTGCAGTTTTTGCCCTAGATAATGATTGATAAAAGTTGATTTACCTGCTGAATATAGTCCAAGTACGGAAATCATTGGCCACCATGAGATGCGGGTAGCGTAGGATTGCTCTTTTGACAAGAATCCTAATTTGTAGGCAACGTAGTCGAGTTCACGAAAGCTGTCAACAACTTCTTCTAGGATCTCATTTTCTTCTTTGAGGTGTTGTTTGAGTTGTTTGAGTGTACTTTCTAGTTGAGTGTCTGCCATTTTTTTTTATTCCTTTCAAAGTTGAAATAATAGCCCAAGGTATTAATTGACAAAGGGTAAGCGATTGCCCCTACATGATGATGGTGGGGCCTTGTGGTTGCCCTATATTTTGGACAATTCAAATATTGCTTTTGCTGATTCTACATCTGTTTTTATTTGTGCTTTTAAGGCTTCAAAAGATGCAAAGTGCTGTTCATCGCGTATTTTTCGCACAAATTCAACTTCTACATAGTGTCCATAAATTGTTTTGTCAAAATCAAATAGATGTACTTCTAATAAAAAACGCTCGCCGTTAACGGTTGGACGTGTGCCTAAATTAGCAACACCAGCTAAGGGTTTTTCGGTTACACCATGCAAGGTTACGGCAAATACGCCGTTGAGTGGGGATACTTGACGATGTAGAAAAATATTAGCGGTGGGAAAGCCGATAGTTCGCCCCTTTTTTTCTCCATGACGAACTCGTCCAAACATGCTATATGGACGACCTAGTAATTGACGAGCGGTGTTGAGATCGCCTTGCATTAAGGCTTTACGAACTCGGGTGCTGCTGACTCGTTCATTGCCTAAAATAAAAGTATGCTGGCTTTCTACAGTAAAACCCTTTTCTTTGCCAGCTTTTTGTAACATCGCAAAATTGCCTTGGCGTTTTTGTCCAAAACGAAAGTCATCACCAACTACTAAATGTTTTACGCCTAATCCGTCAATTAGGATTTCTTGAATAAATGCTTCAGCAGATAAAGCTGCAAGTTTGTCATTAAAGTGTAAACAGAAAACTTTATCAACTCCATAACGGCGCATAGCCATTAATTTTTCACGTAAGCGAGTTAAGCGAGGTGGGGCTTTGGCAAAATATTCTTGTGGTTGTGGTTCAAAAATAATTACTACTGTTGGTAATTGTAAAATTTTGGCTTTAGCGGCAAGTTGTCGCAATACTGCTTGATGCCCTAAATGTACACCATCAAAATTACCTATGGTGGCAACACAACCGTGATGACGGGGGCGTAGTTGGGATAAATTTCTAATAAATTCCATAATTAGATTCCGATTCATTTCTGCTAACAAACGCTAACAACAGCACTCATAAGAGTGGGTGAATCTACCAAAGACCGAATGAAAATACATTTTGCTCCACTCAAGTCGCGGTCCAGTGTGATTCCACCAGACCTAATTACTCTTGACGTTATTTCAAACTAATATGATGCAAGCGGAAACCAAAAACGGCTAAACTGGCAAAGTAAACTAATACTCCTGTAATTATCCAGCCGGTTAATTGTAAAGCTCGTTCCCATGTACTTATATTTAACCAGTCTGATAAGTTACCACTTCCCCATTTTAATAATATTGTTAAACAAAGACTTGCTAGTAATATCCTGAGTACAAATATGAACCAACCTGGACGGGGTTGGAAGACATTGATTTTGCGTAAACCAAGATATAGTAAGCTGGCATTTAATAGGGCTGCTAGGGAGGTTGCCAAGGCTAAGCCTGCATGAGCGAGAGGTATAATTAAGGCTAAATTGAGAGTAATATTGGCTACCATTGCAATAACGGCTATTTTTACGGGGGTGCGAGTATCTTGCCGAGAATAAAAACCTGATGCTAATACTTTAATTAAAACAAAGCCTACTAATCCTAAAGCATAAGTGATTAAACTACGCGCACTCATTATAACGTCGTTACTACCAAATTCGCCATTATAAAATAATGTCGCTAAAATCGGTTCTGCTAATACGATTAAGCCTAACATAGATGGGATTGCAATTAAAAATACCCAGCGTAAAGCCCAATCTAGAACTTTATTGTAACTCTCAT
Organism: Thiotrichaceae bacterium; assembly: GCA_026993485.1. Taxonomy (GTDB): domain Bacteria; phylum Pseudomonadota; class Gammaproteobacteria; order Beggiatoales; family Beggiatoaceae; genus JAUXCJ01. Next base: position 3,588 of record JALWSU010000273.1, read on the forward strand.
TATCACCTCGCGCTACTGATTTGGATAAATCGGGTAACATTACGGTTGCTAAAGCAATACCAAATATGGCTAGTGGGAATTCCATTAGGCGATCAGAATAATATAACCAAGAAATACTGCCTGTAACTAAGAAAGATGCCATTAAGGTATCGATTAATAAATTGATTTGTGTTACTGATACGCCAAAGAGTGCGGGTACCATTAATTTATAAATCCGCTGAACTCCTTCCTCTTTTTTCTTATAGCGGGGCCTCGGTAACAGGTGCAAACGAGATAAATATGGTAATTGAAACGCTAATTGTATAATACCAGCAAAAAAGACGGCATAAGCTAATGCCATTACTGGCTGCTCTAAATGGGGAGCAAACCAAATAGCTCCCCCAATTAGGGTTAGATTTAAAAAAACTGGTGTAAAGGCTGGAACGGCAAACTTTCCATAAGTATTTAAAATCGCTCCTGCAAAAGCGGTTAAAGCAATAAACAATAAATAAGGGAAAGTAATTTGTAGCATTGCTACTGTTAAATCATATTTTTCCTTATCTTGAATAAAGCCAGGGGCAAAAATTAATACTAATAATGGTGCCGCAACGATACCTATCACAGTGACAATCAGTAAAATTCCCCCCAAATTTCCAAACACATGATCAACAAGATGTTTAACCTCAGTTTGTTCACGCTTGGTTTTATATTCGCTTAAAACTGGGGTAAATGCTTGAGAAAATGCGCCCTCGGCAAATAAGCGACGCATAAAATTGGGAATTTTAAAGGCGACAAAAAAGGCATCAGTGCTAGTACTTGCTCCAAAGGCATAAGCAATTACAATATCACGGATAAAACCTAAAATACGGCTAACTAAAGTTAGCCCGCCTACCATTGCGGCAGACTTAAATAGATTTGTACTCATTTATCATTTTTACGCGGCATTGGATGTATAGATACTTTGTGAGTGTTTTGGGGTTCATCAGCATAGTGGGGGCGGGCGAAGTTGGTAATACCTTTAGCTTCTGCTAACTCCCTTTCGCGTGCGGCAATCAAGCCAAGACACATACGAATATCCATAACTGTGTTTTCAGTTAAGGGATATTCTTTAACACCTGGTGGCGGGGTTATTTCTCTGATTATGCTAGTCAAAACCTTACGCATACTCACCATAATCTGTTGTTCTTTGGAG
>JALWSU010000274.1 GCA_026993485.1 Thiotrichaceae bacterium
GGCATCCGACAGACATCCGAGGTTTTCAAAACCTCGGAGGTCTGGCGGATGCCCTTGTGGTTGCCCTAGTTTCTTAAGTAATCCGACGCAATACTTCCAGCCCTTTAACATGATGTTTAATCACTCCAAGCAGATGCAATCCAATCACAGCCAAAAAAGCATAAGCTGCATATTCATGCACTAACTCGCTAATTTCTCCCCAATCCTCATTCTTAGAAAATAAATCAGGCAACTGCAATCCGTAAAAATCGACATGATAACCATGCAAATTTGAAAGAGCATAACCTGTAATAGGTACGATAATCATAAACAAATACAGCAAATAAATAGCGATAGTTGCAATACGATGTTCCGCTGGAGTAATTTCTGGAGGATGTGATGGTACAATTGTTTTCCAACGCAGCATTAACCGAATGAAAACTAATCCAAATAATAAAACCCCAGTTGATTTATGGAAACTATAAAGAGCCCAAGGCTCTGATTCTTTAAACTCCACCATTACGAAGCCAAGTACAAACATAATTACAAATAGAACAAACATTATCCAATGGATAACGCGAATCGAAGCATGGTATTTTTCAACTGTCATTAGCTAATTCCTTTTCATTCTTAATAAGTGAATGTAAATACAGTCTAAAGATTTTATAGCACTTATTCAACTGAAAAACGATTTTCACTTGCATTTATACAGAGAAAACATATATAAATAAAACTCAGTGAGATAAACCTCCTGAATTATAACAATTAATATAAAAATTAATCGTATTTATAATCATAACTTATAACAAAGGAAATTTAAGAATGAGTGTTTTAGTCGGACGTGAAGCCCCTAATTTTACTGCACCAGCCGTATTAGGTTCAGGTGAAATAGTTGATAACTTTGAACTTAAGGAAGCCATTAAAGGTAAATATGCCGTAATCTTTTTCTATCCACTTGATTTTACCTTTGTATGCCCAACCGAATTAATAGCTTTTGATAAGCGTTTGGATGAATTTAAAAAGCGCAATGTCGAAGTTATTGGTGTTTCTGTGGATTCACATTACGCTCATAACGCCTGGCGTAACACTCCAGTTGAGAAAGGTGGAATTGGTCCAGTAGGTTATCCCTTAGTGGCAGATTTAACACATAACATTGCCAAAGCTTATGATGTTGAAACTCCCGATGGTGCCGTCGCTTTTCGTGGCTCATTCCTGATTGATACCGCAGGCTTAGTTCGTCATCAAGTAGTTAATGATTTACCACTTGGACGAAATATTGATGAAATGCTTCGTATGGTTGACGCATTACAATTTAATGAACAACATGGTGAAGTTTGCCCAGCCGGTTGGCATGAAGGTAGTGCTGGTATGAAAGACACTCCAGAAGGGGTTGCAAGCTATTTATCTGAACACGCTGAAGAACTGTAAATTAGAGTTGTATCCATTCTCCTAAACACTGCCATTATTTTGGAGTCCAAAACTTTAGCTTTAGCTTCGCTTACTTAGTTTGGGTGACCAGCCAAACGAAGTAAGCGTAGCTAAAGCTTTGGACTCCAAGTCATCTATACAAATTCAGTGTTAGTTTTTACTAGCTAGAAAAGCTTTACTTAATGGCAGTGCCCCCTAAAGGGGAGGGAATTGTCCGAGTTTTATATTTCCAATCCATTCTATTTCTTGATTAAATCAAACCCAATCAACTTTTTAGATTCTATATAATTATATGATAATATAATAAACCTTGCTAATTTATATTGAGGTAAAAAATGTTAAAAATAATAAAAATTAAATTATCCATTATTACATTAGCCATTTTTATTTTGGGTATTATCTTCACAAGCTGGGGGCTTGATGATGTAGCAGGCTTACTAGCGCATCCAGCACGCGCAGCTTTAATTTTATTATTATCGCTACAATTTCTAATGTTTTTATTTCTACCTTGGGCTTGGATGCTCAGCAGATTACCGAAACAGCCACTTGACGATGATAATATGTTAATTCCCTTTATAGGTGCTATGGGGATTTTATTGTTACTAATGATTTCTCCATTTTCGGATCGACATGAATGGGTACCATTATGGGGCGGTGATATATTACGTTACATTGGAGTTATGTTTTTAATGCTAGGTATATTTTTGAGTGTTTGGGCTTATATTCACATTTATAAACAACTAAAAATACAAGAAAAACATAAATTAGAGTATCAATTAATAACTGATGGCCCTTATAAATATATTCGTCATCCGCGTGATTTAGGCGGTATTTTAATATTTATTGCCATCCCTTTAATATTCCGATCCAGTGTCGGTCTAATACTAGCATTTATTTCCTCAGCAGGATTATTTGAGAGAATAGCTAGAGAAGAAAAAATCTTAGCAGAACAGTTCAAGGAAGAATGGCAGAAATATACTGAAACCACAAAATGCCTAATTCCTTGGGCATGAGTTGGAATGTCAGGCTAGTTTGCACTAGCAGGTTAAGTACTGACATAAATTAAACCTTACAGGTTTTTAAAACCTGTCAGGTTTGTCTTAACTCAATGGCATTGAGCTTCTTCATACACTCGTATAGCACTACCCGTTTGTATAAAATACAGCGTACCAACCTGCCAGGTTTTTTAAACCTGGCAGGTTTGTACTGAACTAAATCGGGTAACGCTATATTTTCTTAGGAGTAAATATATTGGGCTTTTAAATCTTTTCGCCAACTCATAACCGCACTTCAATTCCCTGCTTCGCCATTTCTTGCTTAGCCTGAGCAATAGTATATTCACCAAAATGAAAAATACTAGCTGCCAGAACTGCATCAGCTTTACCTGCCAAAATTCCCTCAGCAAGATGTGCTAAATTGCCCACGCCACCTGATGCAATCACTGGAACTGTCACCGCTTCGCTGATTGTCCGAGTTAAAGCCAAATCAAAGCCATTACGAGTGCCATCTCTATCCATACTCGTTAGTAAAATCTCGCCAGCTCCAAACTCAACCATTTTCTTTGCCCATTCTATTGCATCTAATCCCGTCGGCTTTCGCCCTCCGTGTGTGAAAATTTCCCAACGCAAAGGATCGCTGCTAACCTGTTTCGCATCAATGGCTACCACTATGCACTGTGAACCAAAATGCTCACTAGCTTCTTTAACAAATTCCGGATTGAAAACCGCAGCCGTATTAATTGCCACTTTATCCGCACCTGCGTTAAGCATTCGTCGAATATCCGCTAATTCACGAATACCACCACCCACTGTTAAAGGTATAAAAACATCGCTAGCGACTTCTTCAACAACATGCACCATTGTCTCACGATCATCTGAACTAGCAGTAATATCTAAAAAAGTTAATTCATCCGCCCCTTGATCATCATAGCGTTTTGCAATTTCTACTGGATCACCAGCATCGCGGATATTTACAAAATTAACACCTTTAACTACCCTACCAGCATCAACATCAAGGCAAGGAATAATACGTTTTGCTAATCCCATCAATAAGTTCCCATTAAGTTTGATAACTATCTGCAAGCTTTTGAGCTGCGGTTAAATCTAAGCTGCCCTCGTAAATCGCCCGCCCCGTAATAGCACCAATAATATTATCTGTTGCCACTTCACATAATTTTTTAATATCATCTATTGTCGTAATGCCTCCTGATGCGATAACTGGAATATCAATTGATTCAGCCAAATTTACTGTTGAATTAACATTCACTCCTTGCAACATGCCATCACGGCTAATATCAGTAAATACAATAGCTTCTACACCATATTGCTCAAAGCGTTGTGCCATTTCTAGTACTGTATGATTAGATATTGATGACCAACCATCAGTTGCTACCTTACCATCACGAGCATCTAAACCCACAATAATATGCCCAGAAAAGCGTTGACACATTTTTTTTACAAAATCTGGTTCTTGAACTGCCTTAGTTCCAATAATCACATACTTAACCCCAGCATCCAAATAAGTAGCGATAGTCTTTTCATTACGAATACCCCCACCAACTTGTATAGGAATATTTGGATAATTTTTAACAATCTGATGAATAACTTCAGCATTTACAGGTTCACCAGCAAATGCACCATTTAAATCGACAATATGTAAACGACGACCACCAGCTTTAATCCAACGTTCTGCCATAGCGACAGGATCATTAGAAAATACCGTATCATCTTCCATACGCCCCTGTTTTAGGCGTACACATTGACCATTTTTTAGATCAATCGCGGGTATTATCAACATTTGAAAAACCTTAAATTATATAAAATAATAAAAAAATCTTAGGATATGAGGATATTAGGACTTACGCATTGACAAACTAAATTTTTTTTTTGAACAGATATTGGAGTCCAAAGCTAAAGCTTTGGACTCCAAAGTATTTTTAATTTATTAAGACTTTGTTTTTATTAGAGAACATATATTTTTTGTTCTGTCAATGCGTAATTTCTAGATATAGCAATTCTAATTGTCTTGCTTTTTAGTTCAAAAATGAGCAACAATAATCGCCAAATATAATTAACCAGAAATTTTATTAATGATCATCACCATAACATGAGTTACCCATTCGTACCAAAAATAAACACAATAACATTCAATGAAATTATAAAACCAACACATAACTAGTTTGAAAACTGACCCAACTCAAGAAAGGGCGCACCACAAAATACAGCTTGTAATTTATAAATTTTAACTGTTTGTTTTTCTTAACAAACTAAAAAACTTGGGCTGATTCTCCCTTATTCACATCAATCTATACTATTTACATAATCTGTAATATGTTGATAGAT
>JALWSU010000275.1 GCA_026993485.1 Thiotrichaceae bacterium
ATTAAAATTTGCCAATGTTTAATTATATTGTCGAAGTGTAACAATGCTAAAATCTGTTGATCTTTTTCAAAGCCCTTTTCTTTAATAGCCTTGACAATCGGTTCACAAACTAATAATTCTCCTAATAAACTGGGCTGTAACCAACGCCAAACTCCTTGTTGTTCTATAACAGCTCTACTCCAAGACGATAAATCACTATTTTCAGGTTTGAGAATCCGAAAACGTTCAAATAACAAATGTTGTAAAGATTGTTCATTTTGACTCAATCTTTTGATTTCATTAAGTGTTTCCTTTAATGCTTGTTCTAGCTTATCATTATTGGCACTACATTCTTGATATTGTTGAGTTAATTGTTCTTTTTCCGCTTCACAATCGATTATGCTACTGGCTGCTTGCTGATATTTTCGGTTTGCAGTTTCCAGTTCATCTTGGAGATATTTTAAGGTTTCCTGTGTTTCTTCATGCTGTTTTTGCTCCTTGTTATATTTATTTGATAATAAAATCAATTGAGATTTGGTACTGGCTAAGGCAGCTTCAATTGTTTCACGTTGTTTTTGTTCGGCGATTAAAGAATGTTGCAACTCCAATTGTGCTTCTTTCAATTCGGTTACAGTTGAATCTATAAGCAATTGGGCTTTGTCTAGGTTATCTTTTAAAAGTGTTTCCTCAAGAAAGCTACGCGATTGTATTTGCTCTGAGCGCAACTTATCTAGTTGTGTTTGTATCTCATCCCTATGTTGTAATGAAGTTTTTCGCATTTCTGACATGATTTTTTCGCTAATTAGAGCAAGATTGTCATCAACATTTCTTTCTAATTGTTCAAGCTGAGTTTCTAAATAGCGATTAGATTTTTTGAAGAGCCAGAATAAAACCACAATTAGCACGAAACAAAAAAGCAAGCTAATGCCAAATAAAAACCTTGGCATAAGAACATTTATTGACTTCGGCTGTTGTTTAACAATTGAACTAGATTTGATTAACAGCACAGGCCTAGCTTTAGGCTGTACCACAGGTTTAATTGGAGCCGAATTTAAAAACTGTTGTTCAATTGAACTATGCACCCAGTAGGCAAATTTCCTATCTGACTGATTTTCCTCTTTATACTTTAATATATATACTTGCGGTTTTTTACCATTAAATAATGGTACAGCATCCAGATTTGACAAAAACCTCAGCATTGTTTCGCTAATTAAACTAATTTGCGTATTATTTTCTGGATATTGGGTTTTAAGCCATTTAGTTATTTTGTCCTTAAATGCAGCCTGATTGTAGGAACGATATAACTTAACATCATTTAAATTAATACCCCTATCATCATCTCTTAAAAAGTTATTAACTTTTTCAAGTTCATAGCGACAATAAATATGTCGTTTTTGATTTGCTGCCCAAACAATAAGACATGCTGCGGTTTTATCTAAATTTTCTACTTGACTTGAGACTTTAGCAAAGGCAATCTCAAGCGGCAGCTCATCAGCATAACTTAATGAATAAAAACCACAAATCATCAAACCAACTAGATAATAAAAATAATTATGGGAACGGTTTTTCATAAGCGTGTTAATAATGTAGGACTTACGCACTGACTTACTTGGAGTCCAAACGAAGTAACTAATGTTACGCACCCAGTTTCAATCCACCTAGGGCTAAAGTCCTAGGCTAAAAGTAAAAGTCAGCTAAAGCTGACTAGCACTTTACCAATCTAGCCTTTGGACTCAGTAAACAGTCGGCTTTAGCCGACTTTAGCTTTTAGCCTAGGGCTTTAGCCCTAGGCGAATTGAAGCTAGGTGCGTAACATCAGGAATTAAGCGTAGCTAAAGCTAAAGCTTTGGACTCCAAGGAAAAATAAAAAAAATTCGTTTGTCAATGCATAAGTCCTATAATGGAGGGATTATTTCACAAATTTGAACTTAATTCAAATTAACTTAGTACTTTGGAATCCAAAGCTTTAGCTTTAGGATAAAAAAACAATTTAACCCATTGAACTCCAAAGTTTTTACTTGAAATGATGATTATAAAGATGCTACTTGCAATTTAGCCTGCAAAGCTCGCAAAGCCTGCCCTCTATGGCTGAGCTGATTTTTAAGTTCTGGCGACAATTCAGCAGCGGCACAATCATGGCTAGGAACATAAAAAAAGGGATCATAACCAAAGCCATTTTCTCCACGCGCCTCATGTAAAATCCGTCCTTCCCAAGTACCCTGAAAAATCAATGGCATCGGATCATTTGCATGGCGCATATAGACAATTACGCAATGATAACGTGCAGTGCGTTGCTCATCAGGCACGCCTTTTAATTTCTCTAATAACAAGCGATTGTTATCCTCATCAGAGCAACCTGCTCCAGCAAAACGAGCCGAATAAATTCCAGGCGCACCATTTAGCGCATCAACCTCAATCCCAGAATCATCTGACATGGCTGGTAAACCAGTATGTTCGGCAGCGTTTCGCGCCTTAATTAAAGCATTTTCAACAAAACACAATCCCGTTTCCTCAACATCAGGTACATTGAACTGGTTTTGTGGAATCACTTCATAATCAAAATGAGCTAATATTTGGGCAAATTCGCGCAATTTCCCCTGATTACCAGAAGCTAAAACTATCTTTTTCATAACAACACTCATCAAAAGGGTATATCTTCATCGTAATCTTTACTAATCGGCGGCGGAGTTGCAGGTTGTTGTCCCATAGGTGGCTGCTGTTGTTGTCCCATAGGTGGTTGCTGTCCCATTGGGGCCACATTATTATAAGCTGGATTAGCAGGCGGCACACCATAATTACCCGTATTAACAGGCGCACCATAATTAGCCGGATTATTATCATAACGCTTATCTAACATTTGCATATCACGAACAACAATTTTAGTTGTATAGCGTTTAACACCATTTTGATCTTGCCATTCCTCAGTACGTAAACTACCTTCGATATAAACATGTGAGCCTTTATGTAAATACTGTTGAGCAATGCTCGCCAAATTACCCCAAAAGACTAATCGGTGCCACTCAGTTCGCTCTTGTTTACTTCCAGTTTGCTTATCTGTCCATGCTTCAGTTGTAGCTAGATTGACATTAGCTACCAGACTCCCTGTGCTTTGTATAGTACGAACATCAGGATCACTTCCTAAGTGGCCCACTAAAATAACTTTATTCACGCCACGAGACATGTCATTTTCCTTTTCTGTTAATTAAATTCTTTAAAATTAATTTTTTGCTGAATATTGTTCCAAAGCCGCCAGGTCTAATTTTTGACGATCAACCTTTAGGTATGCCACATTATCTTCAATAATAACAAGTACTTCAGCAACACCAGGTATTTTTGCTAGAGAGTTACTTAATGTAACCGCTTGTGTTGCATCAATTTTATCAATTTTCAAGATATGGCTGCTCAAATAAGGCGGACTTTTCATCGAAAGAGCGAATAGAAACCAAACTGTTGATAATCCAGCTCCGAACAGAAAAACCGCATTGATACTATAATGCTGATGTAACCAACCGCCTAAAATCCCGCCTAAAAACGCACCGAAAAATTGTGAACTAGAATACACACCCATTGCAGTGCCTTTACTTTCTATTGGAGCGATTTTACTGATAAGAGACGGTAAAGAAGATTCTAATAAATTCATCGCCGTAAAAAAGAGAAACAAAAGAATAATCAGCCCAGTTAAGCTATTATGTAACCAACCCATCATCCACTGAGACAAAGCCAATAATCCGATTGCAGAAACGAAAACCAGTTTAAAACGACGATATTTTTCTGCAATAATAATAAAAGGTATCATCACAATAACAGATAGAAACAGCACTGGAGCATAAACCTGCCAATGCTGAGCCGCATCAAGATGAGTTTCGATTAAAGCTAAAGGAAACACCACAAATAATGAAGTCAAAGATAAATGCAACACCAAAATACCAAAATCCAAGCGCAGCAATTGGCTATTGTGCAACACCTGTATAACTTGCTTTGGTATTGGTCCCGCATTACCCTTAAGACGAACTGTTTGTGGCACCATTTTATGTAAAATTACAATACCACTTAAAGCCATTATAGCAGTAAACCAGAAAATCCCAGACATACCTATCCAATGATAAAATAAAGGCCCAGCCAACAGCGACAGCAAAAATGAAGCCCCAATACTCATCCCCAATATAGCCATCGCCTTTGTCCTATGCTCCTCACGACTGAGATCAGCCGTAAGAGCTAACACGGTTGAAGCAATCGCACCACAACCTTGCAAAGCACGTCCTAAAATAATCCCCGTTATTGTAGTAGACATTGCCGCAACAATACTACCCACACAAAATAACAATAAACCGATATAAATAATCGGTTTACGTCCAAAACGATCCGACAACACACCAAAAGGAATTTGCAAAACGGCTTGCGTTAAACCATAAATACCTATTGCCAAGCCCACCAGAATCGGTGTTGAGCCGGGTAAATGTTGTGCATAAAGTGCAAATACTGGGAAAATCATAAATAATCCCAGCATACGCATAGACATAATACTAGACAATGCAACAATTGCACGTTTTTCAGTAGATGTCATACTTAGGTTATAACTCATAATAATTTTTGTTATTAATTGAAACTGAAAAAATAAAACATAATGCGTTATTATAACGCAATTAGCTAGATTTTTTCAGTTTCAAAGGGCAACCACAAGGGATTGCCCCTACAAACAATGATGTAGGGGCAATCCCTTGTGGTTGCCCTGGAA
>JALWSU010000276.1 GCA_026993485.1 Thiotrichaceae bacterium
GTAAGTTCCCCCTTTTTTTTATAGGGGGACTAGCATAATAGTTTATTTTTATTATAAACTATTACCCTCAGTTCGGCTTTATTTATCAATATATTATAATATAATACTATTTTAGGAGGTTATTTATGCCACCACGGATGCCCATAGAAAGTGGGGTGCCAGATCCTTTTCAGTATATGCACCCAGTTATGGCAAAGAATTATGGTGCATGGAAATACCATGAACGTCCTCGCCCAGGTGTATTATGTCATACAGCTAAAAGCGGTGATAAAATTTGGACTGTACGTGCCGGTACACAGCGACAAATGGATTTGTACACCATTAGAAAGCTCTGTGATATTGCTGATGAATATGCTGACGGTCACTTTCGCTTTACCATTCGTAGCAATATTGAATATTTAGTAGCTGATGAGAGCAAAGTAGAACCTTTGATTGAAAAGTTGTTAGCTGAAGGTTTCCCAGTTGGTGGAACTGGTCCATCTGTTACGATGATTGCTCACACGCAAGGTTGGTTACATTGTGACATTCCTGGTACTGATGCTTCTGGTGTGGTGAAATCCTTAATGGATGAATTGCATGAAGAATTCATCAAGGAAGATATGCCAAACCGTGTACATATCACCACTTCTTGCTGTCAAATCAATTGTGGCGGACAAGGTGATATTGCTATAAATATTCAGCATACTAAACCACCAAAGATTAATCATGATTTGGTTGCTAATGTTTGTGAACGTCCTAGTGTTGTCGCACGCTGTCCAGTTGCTGCTATCCGTCCAGCATTAGTTAATGGTAAACCATCCTTAGAAGTGGATGAGAAAAAATGTATTTGTTGTGGTGCTTGTTATCCACCATGCCCACCAATGCAAATCAATGACCCAGAACATTCTAAACTAGCTATTTGGGTCGGTGGTAATCACTCTAATGCTCGTAGTAAACCGAGTTTCCAAAAATTAGTAGCTGCTGGTATCCCTAATAATCCACCTCGTTGGACCGAAGCTGCTGCTGTTGTCAAAAAAATCCTAAACGTTTACAAAAACGATGCAAAAGATTGGGAACGTTTGTCAGATTGGGTTGATAGAATTGGTTGGCCGCGTTTCTTTGAATTAACCGAGCTGCCATTTACCAAGTTCCATATTGATAACTGGCGCGGCGCACGTCGTAGTTTAAATGCTTCAACGCATATCCGTTTTTAAAAATGAAAAGTGAATGTTCCATGCCTAATTGGACGTTCACTTAAAAAGGGAGACATTCACGCAATGAAGTTTGGTATTTTGGTTAATGAAGGCCCCTATCAGCATCAAGCATCTGATTCTGCTTATCAATTTACGAAAGCGGCTTTAGAAAAAGGACACGAAATTTATCGTGTCTTTTTTTACCATGATGGGGTAAATAATGCTACGCGCCTAACAGTGCCACCACAAGATGATCGTCATATTGTCAATCGTTGGTCTGAATTAGGTAAACAACATAATCTGGATTTAGTTGTGTGTATCGCCGCAGCGCAACGTCGTGGTCTTTTAGATGAGAATGAGGCTAAACGCCAAGGTAAAGATGCCAATAATATTGCCGAAGGATTTCGCATTTCTGGTTTAGGGCAACTCATTGAAGCTGGCATTCAATCAGATCGCTTAGTTGTATTTGGAGATTAAGCTAATGACAGAAAATGTAACTAAGAAGTTTTTATATGTCAATCGCAAAGCACCTTATGGTACCATTTACGCTTTGGAATCATTAGAAGTTGTTTTGATTGGTGCAGCTTTTGAACAAGATGTTAGTATGGCTTTCATTGATGATGGTGTCTATCAATTGAAAAAGGATCAATCCACTGATGGCATTGGGATGAAAAACTTTTCTCCAACTTACAATGCCTTGGGTGATTATGATGTTCATAAAATCTATGTGGATAAAGAGTCCTTAGATGAACGCGGTTTGACAGCTGATGATTTAATGAATCTCGTCTATGAGGATGAGGATGATGATTATGCGGAAAAATCTTCAATCTCAATAGTAACTCGAGAAGAATTAGCTCAGTTAATGGAACAACAAGATGTTGTATTAAGTTTTTAGACGGGGAGATGACATGACATTACATACAGTGAATAAATCGCCGTTTGATAGAAATTCCTTAGAAAGTTGTCTGCGTTTTGCCCGTCAAGGTCATAGCGTTTTGTTGTTTGAAGATGGCGTTTATGCGGCTGTTAAAGGGACACGTTTTGAAGGACTGGTCACTGAGGCTTTGAAAAACAACAAGATTTATGTTCTACTGCCTGATCTGGAAGCTAGAGGAATGAGATCAGATAATATTATTGACGGCCTAAAAACTGTTGATTATGCGGGTTTTGTTGATCTAGCTGCGGAAAGTGATCGAGTACAAGCTTGGTTATAAGTTACAAAACTCGGTTTGTGCTTAAATTTTTCATAGTTTTTTTATACTTATATAAGGGGATAAAATACAATGCCAAGTATTGAAGTTAATGGTAAAACGATTGAAACAGATGAAGAAGGTTATTTGGTTAATTTAAACGACTGGGTTGAAGAAGCTGCTCAAGTATTAGCAGCTCAAGATGGTCTAGAACTTACTGAAAATCATTGGGAAGTCATAAGATTCTTGCGTGAATACTATGATGAATACCAAATCGCTCCAGCGGTTCGGGTTCTGACTAAGGCTATTGGGAAGAAATTAGGGAAAGAGAAAGGTAATAGTAAGTACTTATATGAGTTGTTCCCTTATGGGCCAGCTAAACAAGCTTGCCGTTTTGCTGGGTTACCAAAACCTACTGGTTGTGTTTAATACCTAAACTGCCAGCCATTTTTGCTACCCTCAACCAGCCTGGCCGCCTCATGGAAGGGTGTAGGTTGGTTTGAGGGTTGTTGAGTTATAGGATATGAGGATGCTTTTATGGAATTCTGGACTGCGTTTTACGCAATCTCGTTTTATCTAGCTATCCTGATTTTTATCGGTGGCTTAGCTTATAAAATCTATCAATACGCCAAAACACCAGCACCTTTGGTAATACCTACTATGCCAGCTCCTAGAACTAGTTCTGGTGTAGTAATACGGGTGTTGAGTGAAGTCATATTATTTCGTAGTTTATTTCGCTCTAATCTATGGATTTGGCTGTTTGGCATTATGTTTCATGTGGCTTTATTGCTGGTTTTGTTACGCCATTTACGCTATTTCACAGAACCAGTTTGGGGTTTAATTGTTTTGGTGCAACCCTTTGGTAAATATGGCGGTTTAATCATGATTCTGGCTTTGTTTGGTTTACTGGCACGACGTATGTTTGTTGAACGGATACGCTACATCAGCAACCCATCTGATTATCTCATGCTAGTTTTATTGTTAGTAATCGGTATTAGTGGTGCTTCAATGACTTTTGTGACACATACTGATATTGTTCAATTGAAAGCTTTTATGTTAAGTGTGATCTATTTTGACTTTTTCAATTGGCAATCTATCCCCAGCGATAAAATGTTATTAGTGCATCTCGCCGCGGTTATCTTGTTAATGATTATTTTCCCGTTTAGCAAATTATTGCATGCTCCAGGCGTATTTTTTAGCCCAACTCGTAATCAAGTGGATAATTCCCGTGAGAAACGTCACGTTGCACCATGGGCACTTGAACTAGAAAAGACCGGAAATTGAGGAGGGTATATGGCTAAAGCGAAATTTGAAACACCCGCATTAAGACCCTATCCGGTCATACCGATTCTGAAACCAGATGCGATGAAGGGTGATGGGCCTTTTCTTGCTAAACCTGCCATGCAAGAGTCTCTGGGTTATCCAGGTGAGCTGGTAGATAATTGGAAGGAAGTTGCTATTGCTAAAATGGGCGATTTGCTGAAAAAATATCGCTCTTTACGAGTTTATTTGGATAGCTGTGTCAAATGTGGGGCTTGTACTGATAAGTGTCATTATCTGATTGGCACTCAAGATCCAAAAAATATGCCAGTTGCCCGACAAGATTTATTACGGCAAGTTTATCGGCGTTATTTTACTTTGGCGGGTAAATTGTTTCCGAAATTGGTAGGGGCAAAAGACTTGACCAAAGAGGTACTTGATGATTGGTATAACTACTATCATCAGTGTTCCCAATGTCGTCGTTGCTCAGTATTTTGTCCTTATGGGATCGACACTGCTGAGATTTCAATGGCTGCCCGTGAAATTTTGGATAGTGTAGGTAAAGGGCAGAAATATTGTAATGAAATAATTGAGAAAGTTTATAAAATTGGTAATAATTTAGGTTTACCAGAACCAGCCTTAAAGAATACTTTGGAAGGTTTAGAGGAAGATATTAAGGATGATACTGATATAGATGTGCGTTTGCCTTTGGATGAAGAAGGTGCGGAAGTCTTGTTAGTTACGCCGTCAGCGGATTTTTTTGCTGAACCTCATATTGATGGTTTGATAGGTTATGCAAAAGTATTTCATCAAGCTGGAATTTCTTGGACACTGAGTTCTTACGCCTCAGAAGCCGCTAATTTTGGTATGTTTATTGGTAGTTATGAGAATATGCGTCGTGTATCTTTGCGTATTCGAGAGGCTGCGATCAAACTTAAAGTCAAACGTATTATTTTTGGTGAATGCGGCCATGCTTGGCGTGTTGCTTATAGCTTTTTAAATACCTTAGCGGGACCTTTTGATTTTCTGGATCAACGTTATCCAATTCCGCAGCATATTTGTGAATTCACAAATGATTTGATTAAAAAGGGTAAGATCAAATTAGATAAATCCGCAAATGATCACCGTCGAGTAACTTTCCATGATTCTTGTAATGTTGCACGTGGTGCTGGTATGGGCAATATACCAGGGGGACAATTTATAATTCCGCGTGAGGTTATTAAAGCTTGTTGTAATCATTTTTACGATATGCCCGCTGATACTATTCATGACAAAACTTATTGTTGTGCTGGAGGAGGTGGTTTATTGACGGATGATTTAATGGAAGTACGTGTTAAAGGCGCATTGCCGCGTATGGAAGCCCTAAAACATGTCGTTGATAATAATGGTGTTACTCACATGGCCGCCATTTGTGCAATTTGCAAGACCCAATTTTCTAAAGTTTTACCCTATTATGGTTTTGAAATGGATCAGATTATTAGCGTTCATCAATTAGTCAGTGAAGCTATTATATTAACTCCTAATGAAAGCTAATAAGCCTACTCTAATTTTTGGGAAAAATTCTTTTAGAGTGAGGAGAGATTAAATAACTAAATTAAAAAGGAGAAGAGGCTAGATGTCAACTAAAGCTGAAGAAGTGAGCCAAGAAACAAATAAACTCACTTTCCGCAAATATAAACCTGGCGATAATAAGCATGTAGCATGGAAGGATTATATTTTTCAAGCAGGTTGGAGTTACAAATGTCCAACTTATGTACATCGCACCCCACCTTGTCAAGCTAGTTGTCCCTCAGGTGAGGAAATACGTGGTTGGTTAGGTATTGTACGCGGTATGGAAAAGCCGCCTAAGGGTATGGATTGGCAAGAATATGCTTTTCAGCGTTCAACTAATGCTAATCCATTTCCATCAGTGATGGGACGTGTATGTCCAGCACCTTGCCAAACAGGCTGTAATCGTAACGTCGTTGAAGATTATGTGGGTATCAACGCTGTTGAACAGTTTATTGGTGATACTGCTTTAGAGAAAGGTTATAAACTGGCACCAGCGGGAGAAGATACTGGTAAGAAAGTCGCTATTATTGGTGGTGGTCCGGCTGGCTTATCAGCAGCTTATCAACTCCGCCGTCGTGGACATGCCTGTACTATATTTGATGATCATGCCAAATTAGGCGGGATGATGTTATATGGTATCCCAGGTTATCGTACACCCCGTGAAATGCTTGATGGTGAAATTCAGCGTATTATTGATATGGGTGTAGAAACTCGTCTTAATACACGAGTTGGTAAAGATGTTTCGATTGAAACTTTAGAGAAAGAATTTGATGCAGTATTGTGGACTATTGGTTGTAAATCTGGAAGGCCTTTACCGGTACCAGGGGCAGATGCGCCTAATTGTGTCACTGGTGTTGATTTTCTAAGTGAGTTTAATCAGCAAAAAAAGACATCAGTGCCAAAACGTGTCGTCGTTGTTGGTGGTGGTGATACGTCTATTGACGTAGCTTCAGTGGCACGGCGTTTAGGTTATAGTTCAGTAGCAGAAGATCAAGTTAAAGACTTTGGGCATGATAATGCTGCTGACGGTTCACAAATCGGTTATGTAGCCCATGATGCAGTTGAAATGAGTGCGCGTGAAGGGGCAGAAGTTACCTTGACTTCGTTATTCCCGATTGAAGAAATGACCGCTGCTGAACATGAAGTGCAAGATGCTTTGCGTGAAGGGGTGAAGATTCACGGTAGTTCTATGCCTTTAGAAGTAATTTTAAATGATAAAGGTCTTGCTACTGGACTGAAAATGGCTAAATGTACTGTGGATAAAAAGGGGGTCCCAACACCTATAGAAGGTACAGAATATGTGATTGAAACCGATTTAATCGTTTCTGCCATAGGTCAATATGGTAATTTAGAAGGTCTTGAAGAACTGAATAACGGACGTGGCTTTATTGATGCTGATCCATTTTACCAAGTCAAAGGTCGCCCGGGTCATTTTGTTGCTGGAGATATTATTAGACCACATTTATTAACAACAGCTATTGGGCAAGCTAGTATTGCAGCTGATACAATTGATCGTTATTTGCAAAAAGCAGAACTGAAAAAACGACCAAAAGTTGATGTTAAGCATTTTAATTTGTTAGCTAAATTAAATGAAGCTGAACTAGCACCAGAGGAATTTGTCCCTGAAGGCGATTTACGGGGCACATCTTCAGCTAAGTACGCTGTACATAATTATGAAGATAGATCTAGCAATGAAGTTATTAAACATGATGCTTTGTTCTTAGGTCATTTTCCATACGAGCCTCGTATATTACGCGAAGAAATACCTGTATCAGCCGATGAGGTTTTAGGGCACTTTAGTGAGCGAATGAAAGGTTTGAGTGAAGAACAAGCTCAAAAAGAAGCCAAGCGTTGCATGAGCTGTGGTATGTGTTTTGAATGTGATAACTGTGTTTTATATTGTCCACAAACAGCAGTTAAGCGGACACCAAAAAAGGAAGCTACAGTAGGACGCTATGTTTACACTGAGTATAGCCTTTGTATTGGTTGCCATATTTGTGCGGATGTTTGTCCCACAGGTTATATTAATATGGGGTTAGGGGAGTAAAAACTGGTAATTGTCGTTTAACAATATTGGTAATTTGTTACCGTTGTTAAACGACAAGCTAGTTTTTAAACATGCCTTGAATTCGGGATGCAAAATTTAATATGAAAGTATGTTTAAAACTCAGCATTTTAGGAAATATTTGCCTTGGAGTGTTATTAAGTTTAGCTGTTAGTGCCGCTGAGCCAAGCAGTAGTGTAACTCTACCCAAACCGCCTAAGGCTAAACAAAACTTTTCAGATACGCAAAAATGTGTTGCCCCTATTGAGGATATACGCCGTAATCATGGAGATTATCTGAAACATCATCGTAATGAAACGATGCATAAGGGAATCCGTACCACTCAATACAGTTTGGTTGCTTGCATTAACTGTCATGTAACAGCCGACAGCAAGGGTAATTATCCGAATATCAATGAAGGATCAAAGCATTTTTGTAAAAGTTGCCACAACTACGCCGCTGTGAGCATTGATTGTTTTGAATGTCATGCCACTAAACCTGAAACACCATAGAATATTATTCATAAATGGTTTCGAGGATCAAAATTTTTTGAAAAAAAACTTGATTCTCGAAACCATTTTTTTACCTCGTTCCCACTACTCAAATCATTGCTATTCAGAAAATATATTCGTCGAATATCTTCGAGTATAAGGTTTATCTTATACTCTGGATAGAGTTTTTTGCTTGCACTTCTCTTGATTTATTTTTAATATAATAAGCGCACTAAAATTATAAATATCATAATGTGCATCCTTATCACTAAGGTAAGGTTTAAGTGTATGCTCTTATTGTAGTTGTAAAATTCACGTTTATTGTATGGAGAAATTCATGTCTATTGAAGAACAAGTCGAAGACTTTACACGACGAATGATTGAATATCATGGTTTTCAGGTGTTTGAAGATTTTGCTTGCCTGATTGCGGATAAAGAACCGTTTCCGTCTACTGAAGGAATATTTTTATGGGTTTTTTCCCAAAAACGGATGCGTATTGAAACTAAGGTTGAAAAATTCCATACTGCTACTCGGATTAGGAGAATAGAGGAAATGCTTCAAATTCCTGAAAAGGAATATAAGAAAATTTTTTCCTCAATTGTTTCTTATCTGAAGTCCTTGAAAGCAATAGGTTTTGAGCAAATTGGCAAAGGTGTAAACCTATTTGGTAAAGAAAAGGTGTATAACGTTCAAGCTGGGATGAATTTTTTTGAGAACAACTTGGATGCCCTCAGAAAATTTGAGGAAATAACTATCAACAACCCAATTGTTAATTGGGTAGAAGAGCAGGGTTATTTCGAGGTGAAAAATAAGGATAGCTTACTTTGGGATAGTTATTTTGGTGGTAAGGCTGCAACGAAATCGACAACTAAGTCTACAACAACTGGGACTAAGAAGAAAAAGATTGGTGCCACTAAAGCTAAGGCTAAGGGTAAGGCTAAAGCTACAGCTAAGGCTACAGCTAAAAAGCAGCAACGTATGATTTCCAATGGGTCTCTTGCTGATAAGTTGAAACAAATTGCGTCAAGCCGACCAGATTCCTCTCTTAATGGAGATGCTAGACAAAAGGCTTGGGTTAAGCACGTTAATGGTTTATACAAGCAGATTAAAGATTGGTTGTCTGATTCAGCGAAACGTGGTCACATTTCTTTTAACGTCCGAAAAGTTACCTTATCTGAAGATAATTTAGGCACCTATGAAATAGATGCACTTGAGTTAGATTTAGTAGGTGCTCATCAAATCATATTCCAACCTGTGGAAATGAATATTTTGGGCGCAGTTGGGCGCATTGATGTTTATCATCGTGGGTATAATCCTCATAAGGTTATGTTATTACTCCATGATGAGGGAAAGAAATTCCATTGGGAATTATGGAAAGGTCTCAAAAAAGAGGCGCAACAACCCTTTAATAAAAAGACACTTGAAGCATTATTAAGTCAATGGATTGAGTCTTAATTTTCCATTACTAGTAGTTGTGTGTATATAAATAAACCTACGGAGTTTTAGTCAGTCGTAACTTCGTAGGTTTGATGATTGAAGGAGATCGCGTTTCTTTAAGAATAATCGGTATTTTGGAGATATTAAAGAAATTATGAACGAAGAAACTTCACCTAGCAATGATCGGCGTGATTTTCTAAAAACGACTGCTGTTGTAGCAGGTTTAACTGTAGCGCCAGGTATGTTGCTCTATGGTATTTCTGAGGCTAAACCGGATGAGAAAGCGGTCAGCTCAAAAATACGTTGGGGAATGTTGATTGATACCAGTAAATGTGCTGATGGCTGCGATGCCTGTGTGAATGCTTGTGTTAATGAACATGGATTGACTGAAGAAACTACGCCGGAAACTAAGGCGCAATGGATACGCAAAGTGGGTTTGCGTGATAAGCAAACGGGAACCGTACATTCTCTGCCTATGTTGTGCCAGCATTGTGAATTTCCTCCTTGTACAGATGTTTGTCCCACAGGAGCGTCTTTTAAACGAGCTGATGGTATAGTTTTAGTAGATAGGCATATTTGTATTGGTTGCCGTTACTGTATGATGGCTTGTCCTTATAAAGCTCGTTCTTTTATCCATGAAACTTTGGAAAATCAAAAGCCGCATTCTCCTCGTGGTAAGGGTACTGTGGAGAGCTGTAATTTCTGTGTATATCGGGTTGATAAAGGCAAGCAACCTGCTTGTGTTGAAGCTTGTAATCAGGATGGGCATCAGGCGATGTTATTTGGGGATATAAATGATCCCAATAGTGAAATTTCTAAAAAGTTGAAACAAGTCAATAGCAGCGTTTTGCGTCCTGATATGCGGTTGAATCCAGGGGTGCGTTATCAAGGGCTTTAAGTTATGAAAAAAACTATTTCTTACCGAATAATTGAGGGTAAACATCCCGTTTTTTATTGGACATTGGGTATATCAACTTTTTTAATTTTGTTGGGCTTGTATGCTGCCTATAATATGGAGCATTATGGTCATATTATAACTGGTATGACTAATCAGATTGTGTGGGGAATGCCACATGTATTTGCTATTTTTCTGATTGTAGCCGCATCTGGGGTGCTGAATGTGGCATCTATCAGTTCCGTTTTTCGTAAAAGTTTTTATCATCCCCTTGCGCGTTTATCTGCTTTACTTGCAATCACTATGCTTGTGGGTGGCTTAATGGTTTTGGTCTTAGATTTAGGTCGTCCTGATCGCCTCATTATTGCTATGACTCATTATAATTTTAAATCCATTTTTAGTTGGAATATTATTTTATATAATGGATTTATATTACTATGTGCTTTATATATCTGGTTTATGATGGAGCGACGTATGCATGGTAGCAAACCCACTGTAGGTTTAGTTGCATTTTTGTGGCGTTTGATTCTAACAACAGGTACTGGTTCTATCTTTGGGTTTTTAGTAGCTCGGGAAGCTTATAATACAGCTATTTTACCGCCTTTGTTTATTGCCCTGTCTTTGGTGTTGGGATTGGCGGTTTTTTTACTTTTATTAATGTTTTTTTCTCATGCTTTAGGTGAGCGTATTTTACAACGGCCTAAAATCTTATTAGGTGTTCTTATTGGTGCAGTATTTTATTTTGTGCTGGCTTATCATTTAACTCACTTATATATTACTGGTCGTCATGGGGTTGAATATTTCATTTTAGCAGATGGCGGTATTTATACGATACTGTTTTGGGGCGGTTATATCTTTTTAGGAACAATATTGCCTTTGCTGCTGCTTTACCATGAAAGATTTAGTCATAGTAGGGTTAGCATTGGAAGTGCTTGTTTACTTAGTATTTTAGGTGGATTTTCCTTATTGTATGTGATTATTATTGGTGGACAGGCTTATCCATTAGATATTTTCCCTGGAATGGAAGTTATTTCTTCTAGCTTTTTTGATGCTGCAAGTAAACATCCTTATACTCCCAGTGGTTGGGAATTTATGTTAGGTATGGGCGGTATTGGCGTATCAGTAATTTTGACTTTAATAGCGATGAAAATTTTGCCATTTTTACCTGCTAATTTGACTGATAGTGATATTGATCCAGAATTGTTAGATTAATATATTGATTTTATTGATTTTTTATTTATGAATAAGCCAGTTTCTTCTATTCAAGAAACTGGCTTTTTTTTTCTTTTTTTGATTAGGGCTATTATTCATCATGTTGAAAACCAAATTTTACGAAGAACATCCTTTTGCAAAATATGTCCGTATTTTAGGTAAAGGTAAAAACGGTAGTCGCCCCTTAACACAGGATGAGGCTTATGATGCCATGCGTATGATCATGGCTGATGAGGTTGAGCCTGTGCAATTGGGGGCATTTATGATGTTGATGCGCGTTAAAGAAGAAAGCCGTGAAGAATTGGCGGGTTTTATTCGTGCAGTGCGAGATTCTTTGAAGTTACCTAATAATGGTGGAGTAAAGGTTGATTTAGATTGGTCTTCTTATGCTGGTAAGCGTCGTCACTTGCCTTGGTTTATTTTGTCTACTTTGTTATTAGCAAATAATGGCATTAAAGTTTTTATGCACGGTACTAGGGGACATACTAACGGACGGATTTATACGCAAGATGTGTTATCGTTTCTTGGGATTAAATATGCCGAGTCTTTTGATGAGGCTGAAGAACAAATTAAGGCTACTAATTTTAGTTATTTGCCGCTGGAATTTCTTTGTCCTAAATTGCATGATATTATAGAACTCCGTCCTTTAATGGGCTTGCGTTCTCCAGTTCATACTTTAGCTCGAATGTTAAATCCTTTTGATGCGCCTTATGTAATGCAAGGAATTTTTCACCCAGGTTATCGCCCAGTTCATCAAGAGGCCGCTTTGTTGCTTAATCAGCCCCATTTGGCTGTAATAAAAGGTGAGGGCGGGGAAATTGAACGGAATCCTGATATAGAATGTCTGGTACAAAGTCTTCATAATGGAGTTTTATCTGATGAAATTTGGCCACCATTGTTTGAAAAACGCCATGTCAAAGACTCAGTATTAGACCCTTTACGCTTACCAGCTTTGTGGCGCGGTGAAATTGAAGATGAATTTGCTGAGGCTACAGTAATCGGCACAGCGGCGATTGCATTAAAACTAATGGGGAAAACGGAGAGTATTGATGAGGCGCAGCAAATGGCTAGCAAAATGTGGCAAGAAAGATCAAGAAAAATCTAGTGTCTTGAAATCAATTGCAAGGCAGTTCATAATTTAACTAAAGCTGTTTTAAGCTTATTTTTTTTGAAAATGGTGCGAGCTTATCATGAAATATTCTAATTATCCTCAGTTCAGCTTATTATCTCTATTACTCATATTGAGCCTTGGCTGTGCGCCTAATGGTAAATATCCTTATCAACCTATTGTAAATGTTCCTATCTCAGAAATACAACCAGTAGAATTAGGTGTTCAAACAGAGCGTGGCTTGCAATTTACTTTGAATACGATTTTATTTCAGGTAGATAAAGCTTCTTTATTACCAGAAGGGCAGAGAAAAATTCGGGAATTTGCGAATGTTATTAAACAATATCCCAATCGCATGGTGCTAATAGCTGGACATGCGGATAGTACCGGTGGAGAAGCTTATAATGATAATCTTTCGGAACGCCGTGCTTATAGTGTTCAACAGGCTTTGATAGCGGAAGGTATTGATCCACAAAGGTTAATTATTGAAGCTTTTGGTGAAAGACAGCCAGTTGCTTCTAATGCAACTGCATTAGGGCGACAAAAAAATCGTCGTGTGGAAATTACTATTTTAAATGAAGAAGTTAATGACTGATTGTTCTATAGTCTTCCAGACAAATAATTTCAGTCTAAACGAAGTAAGTCTAGCTAAACCTCCGAGGTTTTGAAAAAAACTTCGGTAAACCTGACAGGTTTTTAAAACCTGTCAGGTTTTCGAGGCGATAAAATAGTATTCTCCGAAAATTTTTCCAGCCCCCCGGTTTTTTTTCATTTCAATAAAATATATGTCCCACTTTCTCATTTCCGCAGCTCATAAATCTTCTGGAAAAACTACGATTACACTTGGGCTTTGTGCCGCTTTTAAAGCGCGTGGTTTGATTGTCCAAGCTTTTAAAAAAGGTCCTGATTATATTGATCCTTTGTGGCTGACTCAAGCCGCTGGGCGTGCCTGTCATAATTTAGATTTTTATACTATGAACCATCATGAGATTATTAATACTGTCGCATTGCATAGTCAAGATGCTAATCTCAGTATTATTGAAGGTAATAAAGGTTTATATGATGGGATGAATGTTGATGGCTGTGATAGTAATGCTGCTTTAGCGATTTTATTAGCTGCACCGGTGATATTGGTACTTGATACGCAGGGAATGACGCGAGGCGTTGCTCCTTTAGTATTAGGTTATCAATTATTTAATAAAAATATTAATATTGCTGGGGTGATTTTGAATCAGGTTGGTGGTAATCGACATGAAACTAAATTACGCGAATCAATGGCTTATCATACTGATGTTCCTGTAATTGGTGCAGTTCGGCGTGATTCTCGTTTAGTTATTGAGGAGCGTCATTTAGGTTTAATGCCAAGTAATGAGCTTTATCAAGCCGAAGAAAAAATTAATAGTATTGCTAAGATTATAGCTGAGCAAGTTAATCTTGATGCTTTAATTGCCATCTCTCAACAAGCTACGGTTTTAAATCCACCTCAATTAAATCAAACTGTAAAGCCAACTCCTAAAGTTAAAATTGGCGTAATTCGTGATATTGCTTTTGGGTTTTATTATGCTGGAGATTTGGAGGCTTTAGAAGCTGCTGGAGCAAAGTTAATATTTATCAATGCGTTACAAGATACAAAGTTACCAGAAATAGATGGATTATTTATTGGTGGCGGCTTCCCTGAAGCTCAAATGGATAGATTATCTCAAAATACGCTTTTGAAAATAGACATCCGTGATGCGATTGAGTTAGGAATGCCAGTTTATGCAGAATGTGGCGGCTTAATGTATTTGTCACGAAAATTAACCTGGCGTGAGAAAACTTGTGAAATGGTAGGAGCATTGCCTTTTGATACTATTATGGCAATTCGTCCACAAGGGCGGGGTTATGTGCTGATGCGTGAAACTGGTTTCGGTTTATGGCCTTTACTTGATTCTTCTGGACAGCCAACAGAATTTCATGCTCATGAATTTCATTATTCTAAAGCTATTAATTTACCCGCTAATCTAACTTATGCTTATCAAGTTTTACGCGGGCATGGTGTAGATGGAGAACATGATGGCGTGGTTTATAAAAATACTTTAGCCAGTTATGTTCATTTGCGTGATGTCGAAACAAATCGCTGGACACAACGCTTTGTTGATTTTGTTTATAAGATTTCAAAAATAGGTTTTCAATCTAACTAAACCTCCGAGGTTTGGCAAACCTCGGAGGTTTTTTACCCAAACAGGAGAACGAAAAATGTTAAAAATGCAATATCCACTAACTGAAAAAATCGGTAATCCAGAATTATTAGTTGGGCGCGAAAAAGAATTTACTAATTTTAACAAATGGATATCCATGATTCCAGACAGATTATCTAAATCTCGCGTTATCTTAGCGCGTCGTAAAAGTGGCAAAACTGCCTTTGTACAAAGAATATTTAATCAGCTTTGGAGTGCTAATGGTGCAGTAATTCCCTTTTATTTCGAGATTGCCGACAATAAAATTTGGTATCCAGATTTTGCGGTTAAATACTATCGTAGTTTTGCCTCGCAATATATTTCTTTTTTAGAACGGGATGAGTCATTAGTTGGACAACCACTAAATTTACCAGAAATTAAAGAATATGGCTTAGCCAATTCAAATAAACTCTTAGTTCATGATGTTGATTCACTTTTTTTATACAAAGAAATGGGATTGCATGATTCTATGTGGGAAATCGCCAATGCTGCCCCACATCGTTTTGCTGGGATTTTGGATATACGCTTTTTAGTTATTTTGGACGAATTTCAAAATATTAGTAAATATGTTTACCGCAATGAAGATTGCAAAGGCAAAGCTGATGATACACTCGCAGGCAGTTATCATTCCTATTCTGAATCAAAAGTTGCTCCCATGCTGGTTACAGGTTCTTATTTAGGTTTAATACTGGATATTATTAACAAATACCTAGAAGCTGGTAGATTATCCCGTTTTTTCATGAAACCTTATTTGACACCAGAAGAAGGTTTACAAGCCGTTTACAAATATGCTGAATTTTATCAACAAGATTTGAGTTTGGAATCGGCGATACAAATCAATGAATTATGTATGTCAGATCCATTTTTTATCTCTTGCGTAATCCAAAGTAACTTTGAAAACAAGGATTTGCGTACAGTTCAAGGAGTGGTTGACACGGTTAATTATGAAATTTCGGATCGAAATTCTGAAATGTCAGTTACTTGGGGAGAATATATTGAAGCCGCTGTTGAACGTATTAATGATAAACATGCTAAACACATTTTATTGCATTTATCTAAACATAATCAGCGTTATTGGACTCCTCAAGAAGTCAAGGATTATTTAAATTTAGAGTTGGGAGTCAATGAAGTTCATAGAAAAATGCTAAGTTTAGTCGCCTCAGATTTATTAGTTCAAGGTGTAGCTGATATTGATTTTCGAGGTTTACAGGATGGAACTTTGAATTTAATTTTAAGAACTCGGTTTGAAAAGGAGATAAATAATTTTGAGCCAGATTTGAAAACCGATTTCTTGGCACAAATTCAGGCACTGAAAACTAAGGAGCGACAATTGCAGGGGATGATTAATCATTTGTCGGGAAAATTAGCGGAATCGCAATTGGCTTTGGCTTTTTTGAATAAGAAAAGTTTTGCTTTGTCGGATTTTTTTCAGGGTGTAGTTGATGATACGCCTTTGACTATTACTAAGGTTAAACAGCGAGTTAGTTTTGAAACAGAAGCTGGTAAAGTTATAGAATTTGATGTTATGGCTGAATCTGAATCTGGGCGG
This sequence comes from Thiotrichaceae bacterium, assembly GCA_026993485.1. GTDB lineage: Bacteria > Pseudomonadota > Gammaproteobacteria > Beggiatoales > Beggiatoaceae > JAUXCJ01. Next base: position 16,127 of record JALWSU010000276.1, read on the forward strand.
GTGGTTTTGGTGGAGGTTAAAAAGACTAAGAGTAAAATCGGTTTGAAAGTAGTTAAGGCTTTTGAAGAAAAATTAGCGGTTTTTGGGCAATTGTTTCCAGAAACAAAGATTTTGCCAGCATTTTTTTCGGTTGGTGGTTTTACTCAAGAGGCTTTGGATTATTGTCGGCAGCAGGGAATTGCTACGGCGGAGATTATTAAGGTTTTTAGTTGAAATTGGTGCTAGGATTTTAAACCTCCGAGGGGCAAAATTTTCCTCGTTCCCACGCTCCAGTGCCACTGCCATTAAGCCCTGAAAAAAGTACAGCGAATGTTAGACAACGAATAAAACCTTTTATAAATCATGAGCTAAATGATTTGGTTTTGATTCGTTGTTTTCCATTCGTTGTACTCCATCCTTTAACTTAATGGCAAGCTCCAGCGTGGGAACGAGGAAAACGATTTATTGATAGCAAATCACAAGTAGGAGAGATGACTTATGCAAACTCAAGCGAAATCAAAAAGAAAAGTCCCGGCAGGTAGTCCACTTTTCCCTGATAATCCACGACTTTCTAAACAAGAAATAGCGCGACCTAAGGCGGAAAATGAAGTTTTTGGACAACGTTGTCGGGCTATTTTTGACAAAGTAGCGTAGCTCCTGAATTAATGGCTGAACATTACGGTTGGTCAATTATTATAGAACCAGACAGTGGAGATTATTTTATTGATTCTGAGCCAGAAAAGTGTTTACAAAAAGCTAAACAGAAACATCCAACGGCTATACTTTTAGAAATGTGTTTAAACGAAACTGGAGCTTGTGGCAGAATATGATTGAGGGAAATTTTAATGATAGGGGCGAGCTAAAAGAGTTCGAGGTTTTCCGTGATAGCTTAAAAGATGGTAGCAAAGGCCCTGAAATGGTGTGGATTCCTGCGGGTTCGTTTCAAATGGGCGACATTCAGGGTGATGGCGATGATGATGAAAAACCTGTGCATGAGGTGTCAGTTGATCATTTTGCTATTGGGAAGTATCAAGTAACATTTGAGCAATATGACAAATTTGCTGAGGCGACGGGGAAAGATAAACCAGACGATGAAGCTTGGGGGCGTGACAAGCGTCCAGTGATTAATGTGTCATGGGATGATGCTACTGCTTATGCTAAGTGGTTAAGTAAGCAAACTGGATATATATATCGTTTACCTACAGAGGCGGAATGGGAATATATGGCTAGAGCTGGGACGACTACCCGCTATTGCTTTGGTGATGATGAAAGTAGTTTGGGTGATTATGCTTGGTATAATGATAATTCATCTGGCAAGACGCATCCTGTTGGAGAGAAAAAGCCTAATGCTTGGGGTATATATGATGTGCATGGTA
>JALWSU010000277.1 GCA_026993485.1 Thiotrichaceae bacterium
TTAAAACCTGTCAGGTTTGTACTTAACTAAATCGGGTAACGCTATAGCAAAATATTTCATAACCTTAAATAAATCAAACAAAATGGACTGGACACCTCATATTACCGTTGCCGCTGTGATTGAATCTAATCAACGCTTTTTATTAATTGAAGAACAATCCGAAGGCTTAATAGTTTTTAACCAACCAGCAGGACACTGGGATAAAAATGAAACCCTAATTCAAGCCGCAGCGCGAGAAACTTTAGAAGAATCAGCCTGGCATTTTGAACCACAAGCCATTACTGGTATTTATACATATACCAACCCAAGCTCTAAAACCACTTATTTACGAATAGCTTACACAGGAAAACATCACAGCCACGAACCCAATCGCACTTTAGATACAGGAATTTTACGCACCAAATGGTTTACACGCGACGAAATAGCCAACTTGCCAAATTTACGCAGCCCAATGGTGCTACGCTGTGTAGATGACTATTTGGCGGGAAAACGTTATCCATTATCTTTGGTGACAGCATTGTAAAAAAAAACGGGAAATTTCAAAGACCTCCGAGGTTTTAAAAACCTCGGAGGTCTGATTTTATCTAAGCCTCTTGCGCCTCATCATACCTAACCAATGCCATTAATTGCTCAATACTTTTTAAGCCTCTTAATAATCCATCTACAGCAGTGTGCTTAATCTTAATACCCTTAGTATTCAGTATTTGACCAAAATAGCAAACATTACCATCATTTGGCATCTTGCTTGTAATATCAATATCGATCTTTTCACCCGACTGCTTTTCAATCGTTAAACGTATATCGCTATTTTTAAAACGACCAACGACCTTTGGTTCCATTTTCTACGCTTTGATAATCCCAACAAAATAGCCACAAATATTTCATTTCATTGAATTGATTTATTACTAACTCTTCGGTTTTCTTTCCAGCTTGATTATCGACGCCAGCATCTTTATTCAAATATATATAAGGGAAACTGTCTTCTTTTCCTAAGTCACCAAAATAAATTACACCGCGTTGCCCTTCTTTAGATTCATAAACTGCGGCTATGTCAAAATCTGCTGCGGTTGTCCAGTTCATCGAAATTTTTAGTTCCATAGTTCACCTATTATCAGCTTGTTGTTGAAAACATTTTAAATCCGTATCAAGTGCTTTCCTTAATTCTAAAAAAACTTAGCCTGATAAAGCGATGATTCCATTTCCCAGCGCGAGGGGTTTCTGCGATTAATTGTGGTTTATTCATTTGAACTAGATTTAACTTTATTTTTGTTATTGCGGTTGATAAGTTGAGTTAAAAAGACTAGTTAAGACTAAACTCCAGAAGAGTATTTATCTCTATGGCTAGAATTGCCATCAAAAAAATTATCAAATGCTTCTATTGGAACACGAATTTCCTGCTGTACGGCTTTGCCATGATAATGAATAGCTTGAAATTCTGCCTCAATAGTTTTTAAAACTTCAGCCTTAAAATATTGTTCACCACAATACTGACACTGTTCACAAGGAACATCATTCACAATCAAGAATTTATTATCTTTTCGATAAGTATATTGTGTTGTTGACGATTTTAAATGCTTATTTCCACAAAAATGGCATACTTCAATCATGATTCAGAGCCTCTTTCGTATGGCGTTTTAAAATAAACAAACAAGCACCTTTGGTTATTATTTTTTTGTAATCAACTTGTATTAAAACTTTAGCATCTCTCCGCACAAATAATCTAGCACCCCAACTTTTACCGACACGCTTAATTGTTGTCCGACTGACATTTAGTTTTTTAAATGCAAATTCTAACACCGGCTTAATATCAAAAGTTGCATTTTTAGCGGTTGCTGTTGTAACAAGTTGCCCTACCATAGTTTGCATTTTGGAATAAAATCTACTTTTAGCAAACGAATTTAATAGCTTGTTATTTGAAAGGAGTTTTGAGCTTTTAGCAGCCAAGTTTTTCCTCAAAAATGAATCAATCTCTTTTTTAGCTTTGGTTTTCAGTTCATGTTTCACCACCTTCTTAGCACCAAGCTTAACGCTTGAACCAATAATTGCCCCAGCACCAAAAGTTGCTACTGTAAAACCAATATCAACTACATCAGCGGCTGCCCAAAAAGCCTCTAAAGCTGACACATCACGCCCTTGTATAACTTTTTTAAAAGTGTGAAATGTACCCGTCTCACCTTTAACTAATTCTGAATATAAATCAGCATCACTGGCTTTATTCCAATCCTCTAATTTAGCAACATAATTATCATCTTGAGCTAGTAAAATCTTAAAAGCTTTTTGTTTAATATCTTTGGATAAATTTCGTTGCATGAATTTGATAAAGGCTGGAGAACGTCCGAAATATAATAATGCAATCAAGCTATTAGTATCATTTTCTAAAATAGCATCAATGATAAAAGGATGTAAAACTTTAGGATTGGCAAATTAAATCACTATGAATAGATAAGGCATCCGTAAGATTTGCAGCATCATCAGGGGCAGCATGTTGAGTAAATAAGCCAGTGATTATATTATAACAATCATCTTCTCTGAGAAGATCAGCTAAAAGCTCTGGATTATAAGCGGCGGCTAATAGTGAGGCAGTTTCTGGGCGAGATTCAAATAAGGGCATCAAATCTGATTTTTTGCCCAATTGTTTGAGCAAATAAACTTGTTTTTCAAAGCCCTTTGGATTTTATGTTTGTTGAATGCTTAACCATTCTTTATTGAGATTAAGAACTTCATGAGCAGCTTTTGGAGTCCAACCCATTTTAATGAACTGGACTTTTAAATTATCTGCAAAAGTCAGTACTTGATCATCTTTTGGAGTATTGACAGGAGTTTTGGGTTCATCATTGCCTAGCAAATCGTCATAGCTGGTTGTGGATTGTTTAGAACTGGTAGTTTCAAAACTATTTTGGCTAAGAACAACATAAGCAATCACAGCGATTATAACTGCGACTGAAGAAACGAGTAGAAATTTTGGCATAAGCTATATTTGATATTTGTTTTTTGAGTGTATGATAACTATTTTGATTATATGATAACAAATCATCCAGTACAATAGTTCTGTAATATTATAGGTGTTGCAAAATAAAACCAATCTTACCGTTTCCATTGTCTGAACCTTGATTACAAAGGATTATAAGGATTGTCAGGATTGTTTAATCAATCGATTCTAACCACCAACAATCCTGTAAATCCTTTAAATCCCTTAAAATCAAGGTTCAGACAATGGGTGATTATAAAATATTATTAACTTGAACCACAAGCCATATTAAGTAAAAAGGCAAATCAAATGTATAGAGAACTTTTTCAAGAGTTTGAAAATACCAAAAATTTAGGCGGAAAAGCATGGGAACATGCCGTAGCACTAGATTTATTAGCTGAGACAAACATAGAAGATTGTTCTATTCACTGTTTTCATTATCAACAAATGATGGAATGTTTTTTAAAACATATTTTAGAAACCAAAAGTAAATTTGGTTCTTATTCCAAATCGCACAAACTCAATAAATTATTAGAAGAAGTTATAGAAACAACCAGTTTTAAAACTAACCAAACCAAATATAGAAGCGATTTAATCGTGATTACAGTTTGTGCAGAAGAATATAGATATAACTTTGATATAGATTGCAAAGACTATACTGAAAGTGTAGCAATCTGTGATGAATTATTAAAAGAATTAATTACTTATGAAAAAACTTAGGCTGCTATCTAAACCATGAATAAAATAATAGTCGGCATGTCAGGAGGCGTAGATTCCTCTGTCGCCGCATTACTCTTAAAACAACAAGGCTATGAAGTACATGGCCTTTTTATGAAAAACTGGGAAGAGGATGATAGCGAAAATTATTGCAGTGCTGCGGAAGATGTGCGCGATGCCCAAGCCGTTTGTGACGCATTAGAGATTCCTTTACACACCGTAAATTTTGCCAGCGAATATTGGGATAATGTCTTTGCCTATTGCCTACAACAATATCAAGCTGGCTATACACCGAATCCCGATATTCTCTGTAACCGCGAAATTAAATTTAAAGTTTTCCTCGAACATGCCCTAAATTTAGGCGGCGAGGCGATAGCAACTGGGCATTATGTACGAGTTCGCAAAGATAATGGACATTATCAATTATTAAAAGGAGTTGATAGCAATAAAGATCAAAGCTATTTTTTATACACTCTTGGTCAAAAACAACTCGCACAAAGCCTATTTCCTATTGGCGAATTAGAAAAACCAAAAGTTAGAGAATTAGCAAAAAAAGCAAATTTAGCAACACAAACTAAAAAAGATAGTACAGGGATTTGTTTTATAGGAGAACGCCCATTTAAAGAATTCCTCTCACGCTACTTACCCGCGCAACCGGGGGAAATTCAAACTCCAGAAGGCAAAATTTTAGGACAACATGATGGACTGATGTATTATACCTTGGGACAACGCAAAGGTTTAAAAATCGGAGGACAAGCAGGGAGTAATGGGCAAGCTTGGTATGTTGTAGCTAAAGATATTCGCAATAATCGCTTAATTGTCGGACAAGGGCATGATCACCCCCTATTATTTAATCAGGCTTTAAAGGCAAAAGAACTACATTGGATATCTGGAACTGCGCCATCAGTACCATTTTCATGCCGAGCAAAAACTCGCTATCGTCAACCAGATCAAGTATGTACTATTACGACTTTAGATAATGACA
>JALWSU010000278.1 GCA_026993485.1 Thiotrichaceae bacterium
CCTTTTAATCCCTTAAAATCAAGGTTCAGACTATTGAGTATATCCTTAGTCCGCCAGAGAGCTAGCTTTCGCCAATGTCGGCGGTTGAATGAATGATTGAAATTAAAAAAAGCGAACTGCGCTAATGCGTAGTTCGCTTTTTTTTTGGGCAGTTGTTTGAGCGTGCTTTAGGGGGAGGTAGGGGTGGGGGTTTGATAATTCTATAGTTGTTTATTGTCTGAACTGTGATTTATTTGATTTATCTGATTGCGCTGATTTGGATTGTTTTTTTATCAGAGTTCATTAGTTAATCAGAGCAATCACAGTTTAGACAATAGAAGGTTTTTTAAATATGAATCTTAAACGATTAATCAGACTCTCTCACCAGTTAATTTCTTTTATATTGCCACAAAGCTGTTTTCTCTGTGGAGATAATAGTATTAATTGTCTTTGTTCAGCCTGTTTGGCAGAGTTGCCTTATCAGAATTTATTCAAAAACATAGCTGTTAATAACACCCAAGTAATTGATATACAAGCTATTTTTCCTTATATTTTTCCTATAGATAAATTAATTATAGCCGCTAAATTTCATCAAAATTTGGCGGTGTTGAACTTATTAGGCTATTTAATGGCTGAACATTTGAGGATTGAAAATCGCCCTGATGTGTTAATTCCAGTGCCGCTACATTCTAAACGTTTACGCCAACGTGGTTATAATCAATCGCTGGAACTGGCGAAACGTATTGCTAAAAAGACTGGTATCCCTTTAGCTTATAAAATTTGTAAACGTGTTAAAGAGACACTCCCACAAACTAGTTTATCTGCTCATCAACGTCAAAGTAATATTGTTGATGCTTTTCAAGTCTTGGAATTGAAAAAATCGTGGCGACATGTAGTTTTAATTGATGATGTCGTCACAACTGGTGCTACAGTGACAGAGTTAGCAAAACTATTTCTGAATTTGGGAGTGCCGCGTGTTGATGTTTGGTGTTGTGCTAGTCATTAAGTTGTTCGGCTTTAGGTGGTGGGGGAATTTTTACGGGAATTGCATCATAATTATATCCATGAAGTATTATAGGGCTACGAATTATAACTAATGTTTGACCTGGGGTAATTGTATAAGGTGGATAAATGCCATTTGAGGCTGCTATTTCGGCTTCAGTATAACCATAACGTTTTGCAATGCTTGCTAAGGTTTCACCTTTTGAAACAGTATGATAAATTATTTTTTGGTTTGGTTTTACTGTGGTTTTTGGTTTTGGTGTGTATTGTTGAACTTGTGTTTGAGATGATGGCTTAGATAATAGTGTTTCAGAAGAATGGGTTTTTGCACAGGCATGGAGTAGCAGAATTGCAAGCATGATTAAGCTAAGGTTGATAGAAATGTGTGACATGTTTGTTATTTTTCAGGGCAACCATGGTTGCCCTTTACTGGGTTTATTTGCCTAATTACCTAATAGAGTTGTTGCCTAATAATTTGTAACCATTGTCTGAACCTTGATTTTTAGGGATTAAAAGGATTTACAGGATTATTGCTAGTTAGAATCGCTTGCTTAAACAATCCTTATAATCTTTTGTAATCAAGGTTCTGACAATGGCACCTCTACTTACTTAGGCGGTTCTAGCCTTAATGTTAATCCAGGATAAACCGTGTAAGGTGGTCCCATACCATTCCAATCTGCAAGTTCATCAATTGCTATGCCGTATCTTTTGGCAATACTTTCAAAGCTGTCTCCTGGTTTCACAGTATATTCGCTGCTTGTTGGTGTGAAACTACTACTATTACTATTACTACTACTGCTCGTGCTTGTTGTAGTAGTGCTATGTTTGCTAGTAGTTTTTCCAGAGGGCGTAGTCGGGGTTACTTTGATTCTCGAAGAACTAGTACTACCCGCTGGTGGCGTGATTCGCAGTTTTTGCCCAATTGATAAATCATAAGGCGGTTGTAAATGATTCCATGCAGCTAGATCAGTAATTTTCTGACGGTAATTCCTAGCAAGGGTTGATAAACTATCGCCGGGTAAAACAATATGATAATTAGGGTTCCGATGCTTTGGTTTTGGTTTACTAACGGATGTTCCACTAGGTGGTGGAGTCAAGCGCAAAACCTGCCCAATCCTTACATGGTAAGGTGGTTTAATATTATTCCAAGCTACTATATCATTAAATCTTTTTCCATATTTTTTGGCGATAGCATATAATTGTTCGCCTTCTTGAACAATATGAGTTTCTTTTTCAGCTTGTGGCTTTGGTTTCACATTAGTTGGTGGTTTAACACTAGGTGTTGTTACAGCAGTTGCTGTTGGCACAGTTTTATGACTGCAATGAGGGCCATCAACTAATAAACGTTGACCAGAAATGATGTTATAATCAGGTGCTCTCAAATTATTCCAACAAGCCACATCTTTATAATCTTTATGATACTGTGCGGCAATACCCTTTAAAGATTCACCTGGGCGAACAATGTGATAAGTAGTGCTGGTTGTGGCCGGCTTGGCAGGTTTATGTACAACTGGTACTGGTATTTCTGGTTGCTCTGGGGCATCCCGCATTGGGATTTCTGTACAGCCACTTAGTAACATAATCATGACTAAACTGAGGGCTGAGCATAGTTTTATAATAAACATTAGTTAAATTCAACTCCTAAATAAATTTGTTAAAATTTTGCCGAAAAACGTTCTTTAAATCAACTCCTAAATCTAAAAATGACTCAACAAAATATTATTGATGGACAATTTGCGTCTACATTAGCAGGGTTATTTCGTGAACGTGTTAAACGTACACCCCAAGCTCTTGCTTACCGTTATTTTGACAAAAATAATAAAAATTGGCAAAACTTTACTTGGGCAGAAATATCTGAACAAGTAGCGCATTGGCAAGCCGCTTTGTTGCAAGAAAATCTTGCTCCAAGTGATCGAGTTGGTATTATGTTACGCAATTGCCCCCAATGGGTTATCTTTGATCAGGCGGCTCTTGGCTTGGGTTTAGTTACAGTTCCATTATATACCGATGATCGTCCTGACAATGTTGCTTATATTATAGCTCAAGCAGAGATAAAATTATTATTAATAGATGGATTGTCTCAATGGAAACATTTATATAAAGTACGCAATGAGCTTTCCTCTTTAAATCGCATCGTAACCATTCAACCAATTGAAGATAAAACTCTTTTTGATGATCGCCTAATTAATTTAGATCAATGGTTACCTATGAAGCAACAATATCCACTACATGCTAAAGAATCCTCGCCTGATAATCTCGCCAGTATTGTTTATACCTCTGGTACAACTGGCCGCCCTAAAGGGGTGATGCTTAGTCATCGTAATATGCTTAGTAATGCTCAGGCTGCTGCTAGTTGTTTAGATTTTCACTCTGATGATTGCTTTTTATCTTTTTTACCATTGTCACATACTTTAGAGCGTACTGATGGCTATTATTTACCAATGGTTGTTGGTGCAACTGTTGCCTACGCTCGCTCAATTCCGCAATTGGCTCAGGATTTAATAACTATACGTCCAACGCTATTAATTTCAGTTCCCCGCATTTATGAACAAGTATATGGCAAAATCCAAAATCAGTTAGAAAAAAAATCGGCTTTTGCCCAGAAATTATTTGCATTAACAATTGACGTAGGATGGCGACGTTTTGAACATAGTCAAGGACGAGCTAGTTGGCATCCTAAGTTGTTATTATGGCCGCTATTACGCCGCTTAGTTGCTAGGCCAGTATTAGAAAAATTGGGCGGACGGATGCGTTGTGCAATCAGTGGTGGAGCGGCTTTACCGCCAAAAATTGCAAAGCTATTTATTGCGCTAGGCTTGAATTTATTACAAGGCTATGGTTTAACCGAAACCAGTCCAGTAATTAGTGTTAATCGTCCTGATGATAATATCCCTGAAAGTATTGGCACAACCTTGCCCGGAATCGCAATCAAATTGGGCGCAAACGATGAATTATTAACTAAAAGCCCTTGTGTTATGATGGGTTATTGGAAGAATCCGATAGCAACTAAGGAAGTCATTGATGCAGATGGCTGGTTTCATACTGGAGATAAAGCCCGTCAGGATGAGTTGGGACATTTATATATTACTGGACGAATTAAAGAAATCATTGTCATGGGTAATGGCGAAAAAATACCACCTGCTGATATGGAAATGGCTATTACTACTGATAGTTTGTTTGAACAAGTAATGATTCTTGGAGAGGGAAAAGCCTTTTTAAGTGCTTTAGTGGTTTTAAATTTAGAACAATGGCAAGCTTTTGCCAAAACTTTAAATGTAAATTCTGATCAAGTAAATAGCTTAAAAGTTAAACCAGTACAACAAGCCATTTTGAAACGCATCAATTCACATCTGAAGGAATTTCCAGGTTATGCCCAGATTCGTCGTGTGACATTATTTTTAAAACCTTGGACAGTGGATAATGGATTATTGACACCTACCCTGAAAATGAAACGCCCACGCATTTTGGAATATCATGCCGCGGATATTGAAGATATGTATAAAGGGTTTTAAGCTCTAGCTAAACCTCCGAGGTTTTGAAAACCTCGGAGGTTTTGATAACTACTCAGGTTCGGTAACAAAACCCATACGAATAATTCCAGCATTTTGCGCGATTGACATAATTTTTGCGAGTTTTTGATATTGGGTTTGTTTATCAGCTCTTAAATGCAGTTCTGGTTGGGGGG
>JALWSU010000279.1 GCA_026993485.1 Thiotrichaceae bacterium
AGTAAAATCCGCGATGTAATAGGCAAAGGCGGAGCTACGATTCGCGCAATTACAGAACAAACTGGTGCCACAGTGGACATTGATGAAGAAGGAATAGTCAAAATTTCCTCTGTTGATATGGCAGCCGGAGAAGAAGCACGTCGTCAAATTGAATTAATTACTACTGATATTGAAGTCGGTTCAGTTTATGAAGGCAAAGTAGTAAAAATTATGGACTTTGGCGCATTTGTCAGCATTTTGCCCGGAAGAGATGGTTTAGTGCATATTTCGCAGATTTGTAAAGAACGGGTTGCAAAAGTTTCTGACAAACTGCGCGAAGGCGAAACAGTTAAAGTCAAAGTGCTTGAAATAGATAAACAAGGACGAATTCGTTTAAGTATGAAAGCAGTTGACGAGTCATAGATTAATAAGCATTTCTCCCCCCCTCAATCCCAATGCCATTAAGTTAAGCCTTCAAATCAGACCTCCGAGGAAAACCATACCTCGGAGGTCGTTAGATTTATAACCTCCGAGGTATGGTTTTCCTCGGAGGTTTTTGGGGGTTAGAGAAGTGCTTGCTGGACTACAAAGATTTTTCATAACAAATGGATTACCCAGAAAATTTTGATGTCATAGTTATCGGCGGCGGACATGCTGGCACTGAAGCAGCCTTAGCTGCTGCCAGAATTGGTGTTCGTACCCTCTTATTAACCCATAATGTAGAAACTCTAGGACAAATGTCCTGCAATCCCGCAATTGGAGGCATTGGCAAAGGACATTTAGTTAAAGAAATTGACGCATTAGGTGGATTAATGGCTTATGCCGCCGATCAAGCCGGGATTCAATTCCGCATTCTCAACGCCAGCAAAGGGCCAGCAGTTCGTGCTACTCGCGCCCAAATAGATAGAGTTCTATATAAAGCCGTAGTTCGCAAAGCCATTGAAACTCAAGAGAATTTACAATTATTTCAACAAGCAGTTGATGATTTAATTGTCGAAAATGAGCGAGTCATTGGTGCAGTCACACAGGCAGGGATTCGATTTTATGCCCCAACTATAGTTTTAACAACTGGTACTTTTTTAGGCGGCTTGATTCATATAGGTTTATCCAATTATCAAGGCGGACGAGCTGGCGATCCCCCAGCGAATGCCTTATCGCAACGCCTTCGAGAATTACCACTGCGGGTAGATCGTTTAAAAACTGGAACTCCCCCACGCTTAGATAGTCGCAGCTTAGACTATTCCGTAATGAAACCACAACCCGGAGATCAACCAGTTCCAGTATTCTCCTATCTAGGCGATGCTAGTTTACATCCGCGCCAAATCGTTTGCCATATCACACATAGCAATGAGCGTACTCATGAAATTATTCGCTCAGGCTTAGATCGTTCCCCCATGTACACAGGGGTAATTGATAGTATTGGCCCCCGTTATTGTCCATCAATTGAAGATAAAATAGTACGCTTTGCTGAGAAACAATCACACCAAATTTTTGTAGAACCAGAAGGCTTAGAAACTTTTGAAGTTTACCCGAACGGAATTTCGACAAGCTTACCCTTTGACATTCAATTAGCCTTAGTACGCAGCATCAAGGGCTTTGAAAAAGCACATATTACCCGCCCCGGCTATGCGATCGAATATGATTTTTTTGATCCCAGAGATTTGCAACTTAGCTTAGAAACCAAAGTAATAAAAGGACTATTTTTTGCAGGACAAATTAATGGCACTACAGGTTATGAAGAAGCCGCAGCTCAAGGATTAATAGCTGGAATGAATGCCGCCCTACAAGTACAAGGTAAAGAACCTTGGACACCTCGCCGTGATGAGGCTTATATTGGCGTACTGATTGATGACTTAATAACTAGAGGCACAAATGAACCATATCGAATGTTTACCAGTCGCGCCGAATATCGTTTATTACTACGTGAAGATAATGCCGATTTGCGTTTAACCGAAATCGGACGCAGCTTAGGTTTAATAACTGATAAACGCTGGCAAGCCTTTGAAGAAAAAGAAAAAGCTATAGAATTAGAAAAACAACGCCTCAGCCAATTATGGATTCACCCAAACACTGAAGAAGCTGCGAAGCTAGAAGATATTACCAGTATTAATCGAGAAATCAACTGTTTCGACTTATTACGCCGTCCAGAAGTGACTTACGAACACCTATTGCGTTTACCAAATGTCTCAGCCAGTTCTATACCAAAAGCAGTTCAACAACAAGTTGATATACAACAAAAATATGGGGGATATATTCAACGCCAACAAGCAGAAATAGCCCGCCTACGTCGCTATGAAGAAACCCAAATACCTGATAATATAGATTATCAACAAGTTTCAGGACTTTCCAATGAAGTTCGTCAGAAATTGATGGCACATCGCCCTAGTAATATTGGACAAGCTTCGCGGATTCAGGGGATTACACCTGCGGCTATTTCATTGTTGTTGGTGTATTTGAAGAAAAAGAAGTAGTTGCTTATTGGAGTCCAAAGCTTTAGCTTTGGTTCTCCAAATTATTCTTTACCTAAATTATTCCATGAGGAAAGTTTGTTCAAGTTGTTCCAATTGAATTAAAAAAAATTCCACTCCCCATGACTCAATAATCTCAAGTTCTTCTTCTTTTAAAAAGCGTTTAACATCCATTTTGAGATTTTTCCAGTTCAAACTTTTAATTTTTATAGCCAGCTGTTCCAAATACCAATCAGGTGTAATTTCAATATTTTGATTAGCCCACGAGCCAGTTTGATTGATAGCTTGTGTCAACAAAGTAAAATTAGGTATCACTTGTTTGGAGACATACCAATAAAAATCATACCAATCTCTACCTTTATCATATTTTCGACAAAGTAAAGCATGACTTTTGTTGGCAAAGTTACTTGATAAATCTTGAACATCAATTGAAGACTCAAGAGGAAAATCTAAAAACTTGGTTTCTATCTTTGAACCTGCTGGTGGATTGGTATCAATTTCTAATTTGATCCGAATTTTTCGGTTTCTGTGAGTACGCTTAAATGACAAATTTAAAATATTAACAATAGAATTATCTTTCAAAAACATTTTCTTAATCGTGTCTGTCATTTTACTCTTCTCATAAACTTCAGGATAAATACCATAATAAATACACTTTTGCTTTATGGCTTCTAAGTAAGGTTGCCATTTAAAGTTTGGATTTGGTTGTTTCAACAGAAAATCTAAATCTTCTGAAAAACGTTCTAAGCCATAAAATATTCTCAACGATGTACCACCATGAAAAATACCAATATCAAAAAAATTAGTTTCAGCAAGCGCACTGAGAATAATCTCTTGCATGATTTCTTTCAGCGCATTTTCTTGCTGATTTTCGGTGTTGATGTCATATTCGTTAAGCCGTTGCTCTATAATAGATAACATTATTTACCTAATGCCTCTCGTAATTGATACAAAAAGACCTGAACCCATTTTGCCTGATATACCATGATTATCTCATCAAAATCAATGCTTTCAATTTCTTCAAGTGCATCCTCCTCAATCCGTAAACCATCATTGAGAAAATCAATACCAACCCATTGCCACTCTCTTTCATAGATTAAATCAGCCAAGGCTCTCAATGGACTTGCCATTAAAAATGGTTTGCCATTATTCTCGAAGCGATAAACACCAGTGAAAAAATTAAATGGATTAACCGACACGGTTTGATATTCAAATAAACCCAACGGGGTTTTGTAACTCAATGATTTTTTTGAGTCAATTATCGAACTCGCTATGATTGTGACTCTTTCTGGAATCCACTGATGATACGACAATGCAGTTTCAAAAGAAACGTAACTATTATTAACAAGCTTATTTGCAATCGCGTATTCATTCAATTGTACAGTAGCGTATTTTGGCGAAAGCATATATAAGTCGGGCTTAATTTTGATGAGTTCACCTTTATTGAGAGCTTGGTTAATGATTTCAATTGCCTCACTACCGCCCAAAAAGCGAGCTAATTCTTGATGATAAAAAACACCGACATCAAAACCTGCCGCTTGCAGTTTTTCTATTAACATAACTTTAACCACCAATTGTAGGATTGGTTAGCTGCATGATTAATTGCAAACCATCAATTTCCTCGTTCCCACGCTCCAGCGCAGGGCAACCACAAGGGATTGCCCCTACATCATTGTTTGGGGGTAATCCCTTGTGGTTGCCCTGTGAGGCGTTTCAGGATTAAACGCAATTAAATCAATTAGTTAAAAACTTCTTAACCTTGTCGTTTGGTGCTACGCGACGCTAGAGCGTCGCTATATGCGTTCCCACGCTGGAGCGTGGGAACGAGAAAAGCGTGGGAACTAGAAACAACAAATCTGGTACTTAAACCCACCCAATAGCAACAATATTCACTTCTACCCCAGAAACCACTTTTATTGAGGAAAGTTTTTCAAGTATTGTTTCATCAAGCACAGGAATAAATAGTGCCACAGTTACGCTTTCAAGGTTTAAACTCTTGGCATAATCTGCTGCTTGTTCTCGATAAGATTTGATTTGAGAGTGTTTAACAAAGCTTTTAACTTCTATAATACCCCGTTGATTTCCACATTGAAGATGGAGATCAACTTGCCCACTACCTGCTGGAAATTCTGGACTCACTATACAGTCTTCTTTAACTGCATCTTTTAGCCAACTAAAAAGATGAAAATGTCCGACAGCTTCAATCAATTG
>JALWSU010000280.1 GCA_026993485.1 Thiotrichaceae bacterium
CCACACCAGAAAGAGTCTATAATGAATCTACAATTGTAGGCGTGGAAAACACACAAAAAAGGCTTAAAAATGACTCGCCTCAGAGAATAACGCAAATTATCAAACGCGCTAATTCTCAGTACAAGGCGGGAAATTTTAGTAGTGCTGCAACTAATTATCAAAAAGCAGCGATGATGGGATCAGCAAAAGCTCAAAATGCTTTAGCTATTATGTACACTGAAGGACGTGGAGTCCCTCAAAATTTTGCTGAGGCGGTAAAGTGGTTTAAAAAAGCTGCTAACCAAGGATTGGCAGATGCAGAATATTATCTAGCTCGGATGTACTATAAAGGCACAGGTGTTCCGAAAAATTTGACACTAGCCAAAAAGTGGTTTCACAAAGCCGCCTCGCAGGGACATGCTAAGGCACAAGATGAATTAGGGCTGTTATATTATTCTGAGCGTAATTATCGCCAAGCAGCACTTTGGCTTTCTAAAGCCGCCGAGCAAGGTATGCCCAATTCACAAAACACGCTTGGCTTTATGTATTATAAGGGTAATGAAGGCGTAGCCAAAAATCTGAGCTTCGCTTATAAATGGGTATTGCTAGCCGTGATACGAGGTAATCATGAAGCAATTAAGGCAATGAAATTTTTGATAAAAACTTTATCTGTTGAAGAAATTGCCTCTGGTGAGCGTTTAGCTAGTGAGTGGCTGAAAAAACATTCCAATGTAAATGGTTAAACATAATCAATTTTCGTTGCTGGAGCCGGTGGTTGCAAACAAACCAGCTCCAGCAAAGTATGTAATGATAAAACATTTTGTTATTTTTCAGGATTAGGATAAATGTATGGCAAAAAGAATTGCGATGTTTAATCATAAAGGGGGCGTGAGCAAAACTACAACAACTTTTCATCTAGCTTGGATGTTGGCTGAAAAGGGCAAACGAGTTGTGATGGTTGATGCTGATCCACAGTGTAATTTAACTGGGATTATTGTTGGTCAAGATCAATTTGAATCATTTTATAAAAATTCCAATAATCAAAATATCAAAGATAATTTAACGCCTGCTTTTAAGGCACAACCAAGAATAATAAAACCAGTTGAATGTTTTGAGGTAAAAGGGGTTGAGGGACTATTTTTATTACCTGGTCATATTGGGCTTGCTGAATATGAAATCACATTAGGCATTGCACAAGAATTATCTGGTTCTGTTTATACATTGCAAAATATACCTGGATCATTTTCCTATTTGCTTGAAAAAACTACTGAAAAGTATAATGCCGATTATCTTATTATCGACATGAATCCTAGTTTAGGTTCTATTAATCAAAATTTATTAATGACCAGTGATTACTTTATTATTCCAACCTCGCCCGATTATTTTTCTCTCATGGCACTAGAATCTCTAGTTTCTATTTTACCTAAGTGGTATAGGTGGTCACAAAAAGCTGGGGAAATGGAGACGCTGACTAAAGAGGCTGCATACCCATTTCCTCAAGTACATCCAAAACTATTGGGTATTGTTGTTCAACGTTATACAAAATATAGAAATAGTCCCGCAAAGAATTTCCAAAAGTGGATTGATAATATTTACGATACAATCCAAGCTCAATTTATCCCAACCTTACAAAAAATAGAAATGGCTTTTCCAAGTCAAATCTACCAATCTATTAACAATGAAAATCCTTATAGTTTGACTGAAATATCTGACTTTGCCACACTAATCGCAATTTCCCAAAGAGAAAAAACACCAGTTTTTGCCTTAACTAGCAAACAACTCAAGGATGCTAAGCAAACTGGCATTGTCAACGACACTCAACAAGAACGTATCGCTAATTTTCGGCAGATATTTTCTACATTTGCTGAACGTGTGATAAAGTTGACTAGTGATGAAAGCAGCAATTGAACAATTTCGAGAAAATATCCAGCGTGTAAAAAATTTAGAAACTTTACACGCTTATTTAGCTACTAATATTGAGCTAGATATGATCAAATTGAAACAAACCCAGATGATCTTATTCAGCGTTTAAATTTGATTATTAAGCGACGTGACCAAATTGCCCATGAATCAGATATTGACCCAACTGACCCTAATATAGCACTACCCGTTTGTATAAAATACAGCGATTAAACCTGCCAGGTTTTTAAAACCTGGCAGGTTTGTACTGAACTAAATCGGGTAACGCTATACTAGATACTCTATTGATGAACAACAAACCAGAGAAATAGTAACGTTCATAGAGGAAGTTGCAGAAACTATCTATATTATTCTTGCATCGAATCAGAGCTGATAGCTCTGAAAATTAGTCTAATTAATTATAATGAATTCACTCACTCACTTTAATCAAGCTGGTGAAGCTCACATGGTAGATGTGGGAGAAAAGCCCAGTACAGTTCGCCTTGCAATTGCTGAAGGCATGATTACTATGCAGCCTGAAACCTTAAGTCTCATTATGGAGGGCGGACATAAAAAAGGTGATGTTTTAGCAATTGCCCGAATTGCTGGCATTATGGCGGCTAAAAAAACCAGTGATTTAATTCCATTGTGTCACCCATTGATGTTAAGCCATCTTAGTGTTGATTTAACCGCTTTACCTGAACAAAATGCTGTGCATTGTCAAGCCACTGTCAAAACTACTGGACAAACCGGTGTCGAAATGGAAGCCCTTACTGCGGTACAAATAGCCTTATTAACGGTTTATGATATGTGTAAAGCAGTGGATCGTGGTATGACTATAGAAACGGTGAGATTGAAAAAGAAGGCAGGTGGTAAATCGGGGGTTTGGGAAAGAAATTAAATATTTAGATAAAAGACTAAGTTAAGAAAAACCTCCGAGGAAAACCATACCTCGGAGGTCGTTGTACAAATATTATTGTATCACTTTCAAGTATAAGTGCAACTCCACAAGCAGAGGCAAAAATTAAAATGTTCAACTCCCATGCGGTTGATCTGATTCAAACTCTGGGTAATTATGGATATTTATTAATTTTTGTTAATAAATTAGGTACTATCTGACAACCGTTGCCGTCTCTTATGAGCATGAGCAGGCGGCTGATTATTGCGATAACGACCACCATTCTTAGTTGCTGCTCTATAAGACTTTCTATTATTCGGTGCCGAGTAAGCTCGACGAGAATTACGCTTTTTACTCTTTGGACGTCTCAAGCGGCGGGTTGGTTCCAGCCCAGAAATTACCTGCTGGGGTATCTTTTGCCCAGTGTAGCGTTCAATTCGCTCTAAGTGTATTAAGTCATCAGGCAAGGCGAATGAAATGGCAGTCCCCTCGGAGCCAGCACGTCCAGTACGACCAATACGGTGTACATAATCTTCAGCAAAACGTGGAATGTCAAAATTGATCACATGGCTAATGGTAGAAACATCAATCCCGCGTGCAGCGACATCCGTTGCTACTAATAAACGCAATTTTCCTCTACGCAAATTTGTCAAAGTACGATTACGCGCTCCTTGTTTCATATCACCATGTAAGGCTGCTGCCGCATGTCCTTGAGCGCGAAGCTCTTTAGCTAGTCTATCTGCTCCCACTTTGGTTGCAGAAAATATAATGGCTTGTGTCAAGAGTTCATCTTCAAGTAAATAATCTAGCAAGCGATTTTTATGCTCAAGGTCATCTGCAACATGTAAGCGTTGTTCAATGTTTTGTTGAGTATTTTTGGTATCTATTTGAATACGTTGAGGTTCATTGAGCAAACGTTGCGCTAACGCAGCTAAGGTATTATCCCAAGTAGCTGTGAATAATACTGTTTGACGTTCAGCAGCAGTCATGTCAGCAATTTTAGTCACTTCATCGACAAATCCCATGTCTAGCATACGATCTGCCTCATCAAGTACCATAAACTTGACTTCAGATAAATCAATATTTCTGCGATTCATCAAATCGATTAAACGTCCCGGAGTGGCTACAACAATATCAACTGGGCGAGAGAGACTTTTTAATTGTGGCCCATAAGGCACTCCACCAACAAGACTAATACTAGAAAAACGCAAAAATTTTCCATAAGTGCGTATGGCTTGACTGACTTGATTGGCTAGTTCTCGTGTAGGTGTCAGTATTAAAACTGACGGTTTCCCGTATTTTCTTCGAACAAAACGCCGTTTGCTAATAAGTTGTAAGGCGGGTAGCACAAAAGACGCAGTTTTTCCAGTTCCAGTATTAGCTGAGGCAATTACATCAAATCCAGCCAGAACTTTTGGAATAGCTTGGGATTGGACAGAAGTTGGTTTGGTATAGCCACATCGTTGTATAGCTTTCAAAATGGAAGGGTGTAAATCAAAATTCTCAAAAGACACAAATATTCCTCTTTATTATAGTTATCCTGAAAAATTCTGTACCAGAGCTATGCTTTCTTGAATAAATTAGCTCTTAAGGAGGGACAAAACTTTCTTGGACTTCTATTTAAGTGAAGAACATTCCCCTCCAATCTTTTTACAACAGAATCTTAAATATTTTTATTTAGGGTAAATAAGAGTTTGTTAATATAACTTATCAACTGGATTATGTCAATAAAATTTGGAGTGCAAGTTAAACTGCAATATTAAGTTAAGCCAAACCTACGAGGTTTCTAAAACCTCGTAGGCTTATTACAAAAGCAAGGTTTTCAAAACTTCGGAGCTATAATTT
>JALWSU010000281.1 GCA_026993485.1 Thiotrichaceae bacterium
GTGTTAGATGAACAATTTTATCCAGAGTCTTTATAACCTCCCAATGCCATTAAGTTAAGAAAAACCTCCGAGGAAAACCATACCTCGGAGGTTATAAAACTAACGACCTCCGAGGTATGGTTTTCCTCGGAGGTCTAATTTTCAAAAATTATATTACCCAAGCCAACGCCAACACCGTTACCACTAACAAATAAAGCGGCGTATAACTCACTCTATAAAAACTATGAAAACCACCAGCTAGAACTTGTGCTAAATTAACCAAAAATTGTTCCAATTTAACCAAAGTTCCTCTAAACCAAGGCCCTATTACTCGCATTACGCCTGGATAAAAATTATGCGTGTAATTATAAGGCACATCCGCAGAGAGAAAATGTCCACCTGCATAATTATCCCATTGATGAGTAATAAAGCGACGGTTGCCAAGAAAGAAGATAATCGCGCCAATGCCAACGCCATAAAAAAAGATGCCTGTTACTAGTAACATATTCAAACTGCCATTTGGCCAAATAATTCCGCCGATATTATGTGGTAATGCTGTATAACCTAAAGCTATTTGGGCTTTATCTACCAGTTCTAATGCTAATCCGGGCATCATACCAGTGATAAATCCAATTCCTACTAATATCAGCATTGGAGCTGCCATTGTCCAAGGAACTTCTTTAACTTCATAATGTTCCTTACGCAATTGCCCTAAAAAGACATTATGAATCAATTTATACACACTCAAAATTGTTCCCAAAGTACTAATAGCAGCAGCAATTAATAATAATGGCATTTTTGCCTCTAATAATCCTTTATATATCAACCATTTAGATACAAAACCATTCATTGGTGGTAGTCCAGCTAAACCAATAATGCCCATTAAGAGGGCGACATAAGTCAACGGCATTCGTGTAATTAGTCCACCTAATTTATCTAAATTAGTAGTTCCAGTTCTATATAAAACTGCTGTTACGGCTAAAAATAAAGCTGCTTGATAAGTTGCATAATTGAAAACATGCAATAATCCACCTGCAACCCCCATTGGTGTCGCAATCACAATGCCTAGCAGCATAAAACCACCTTGTCCAATTCCATGCCATGCCAACAATAAACGTGCATCGTTTTGCTGTAAAGCAATATAAGTTGGAATAATCATTGTCAAAGCTGCTATCCAAGCCAATAAACTGCGGGCATCTAAAAAAGTAAACGGAACTGCTAAATCAATCAGACGTTCCATACCTATAGGTTTTAATAAAATTAAAGCTAAAGCAAATAATCCCATGCGAGCCGAAATAGCACTTAAAAAAGCCGCATTTGCTCCAGGCGTTTCTGCATAAGCTTCCGCTTGCCACAAATGAAACGGCATTATTGCCATTTTTACCGAAAAACCAGCCCCAAAGAGTAAAACTAACGCCCATAAACTTGAATTTGGCAAATTAGGTAATGCTTTCCAAAACTCAGCAAATTCTAAAGAACCCACTTGCACACCAATTAAGACAATACCCGCCAAAATCATCATCGCTCCACTCATAGCATAAAGTAGATAACGAAAAGCCGCATCCGCCGATTTGCCACCATGATGTGTCATGATTAAATAACTTGCCCAACTGACTAATTCCCAGCCAATAAATAAACTTAAAAAATCACCACTAGACAATAAAATCAACATGGCTGCAACATTCAGGGCTAAAGTAATTCGCTGTAAACGTATATCTTTTTGACTATCTCCCCATTCACCAGCACTATACCAAGCAGAAAATAAAGCTGCCCCTACAGTGATAACGGCAAAAAACCAACCCAAGCCAGTCATTTGCCAATGTATGACGTAATTTAAGAATCCAAAAGAAATTGAAGCATTTATCGGCAATTGATTCCATAACAACAATAATAAAATCAATTGTACCGCATAAGCCGCCATACTCAGCCAACCAGCTTCTGCACCTTTCTTATAAACTAAGAAGACGGTTAATAAAGATGAAAATAATAATAAATTTAGCATATTCATTATGATAGTTAATTAAATCATTGTGATGTTACCCACCACCTATTTTTGTTCTAAAATCAACACATAGGTGTATTTTATGCAATCGGTTAATGCTATATTAAGCAACCTTTAATGTTAATTCCATTGTTTCAAAATCAATTTTCTGTAATGCTTTTTGAATATGATTAACTTCATTTTCTTCAAAAAAACTTTCTCCACATTGTGTACAAACCCATGCTGGAACTGATTTCCATGAAATATAGTACCCATTTCTATCTACACTAAATGGAGCATTTCCTTTAATCAATTTGCCTTTGCAATGAAAACATTCCATTTTTTACCTCCTAGTTTTAAAATCTGATAACCCCATTTAGTTAAGTACAAACCTGCCAGGTTTTAAAAACCTGGCAGGTTTACGAGCTGTATTTTATGCAATCGGTAAATTTTATATCATACCAGAAAATTTGTATTTCAGTACTTATCAATGAAACAAACCAGTATTCTCAATATACCCCTGCCGATTAGCCCCATCCTCAGCAACACTTGTCAAACCCTGACTCAAATTTCCAAGCATAAACAGCCCCAAAAATAATAAAATCATAAAACTAAGTGCAGGAGCTAAATCACTAAAACGAGGAGTTTCGAGAGAACTACTTTTTTGTTGAAACATCAAGCGGATAATCTTGAAAAAATAAGCTGTTTCTATCACTGTCGCAATTAAAACAACCGCAATTGCCATTTGATATTGTCCAACAGAGCTTTTTAAAGCCGCAGTTACCAGCAAGAATTTTGCCCAAAATCCAGGCAATGGCGGAATCCCAATCAAGGATAAAGCCATAATTAAAAATAACAAAACACTAAGTTTAGAACTTTGCACTGCTCCAGCCAAGCGGTTCAATTGCACTCCCCAAGATTCTGTCAACATAAATAAAGCTGGTTTCACTATCGCATGATGTAACGCAATCGCAATACCTGCAATTATTCCTGCTTGCCCGGGAATGGAAAAAGCAATTGCTATTAAGCCCAATTGCCCAATTGAGGAAAACGCTAAAACTTGTCGTAAATCCGTAGCCCGTAATGCTGCTAGTTCACCAGTAATAACCCCCAAAACGCCTAAACTTAGTAATAACATCAACGCCGTAGGCGCATCGCCATATATCAAAACAACTAAGCGTAATACAATCAATAATGCCAATTTGGAAACTATACCGCCCAATAAAGCCGTAACACGAGCAGGTGCAGTTGCATACACTTCAGGAACCCAAGTATTAACTGGAAACAGTTCCGCTTTAACCCCAAACCCAATTAACATCAAAACAAAAGCCGCCAAACCAATTGAACTATTTAATTTATCTGGAGCCAGTTCAGCAATTTGAGCAACATTAAGTGTACCTGTTACCCCATAAATCAAAGCAATACCTAATAATAACAATGAAGAACCCAGCGAACCCAGAATCAAAAACCGTACACTCGCCGCATAACCCGCACCAGTTCCCCGACTCGCCGCTAAACCATAAGAAGCTACAGAGACAATTTCATAAAACACATAAATATTAAACAAATCCCCCGATAGTGCCAAACCACAACTGCCACCAACTAACAATAAAAACAAAGTTTCCTCTCGAACTTGCCCACGTTTCTTACCCAACCATAATATTAGCATTCCTAACACAATCATTATGACAAATAACAAAGCTAACTTATCGACATAAAAAACAATACCCATAGGTGCAGCAAAACCACCCATCGCAATAGCCTGAGTTCCATCACTAGCTAAAAGTATCAAAGCAATTAGCAAATTAATCAATAAAATCAAAGGAGCTGTCCAATAGCCAACTATCATATGCCGACGATAAATTAAGGGCAGCAAAAATGCTCCCAATAAAGGTAAAGCTACTAACAAAATCGCATTAGTCATTTTGAATTTTCCTTGCTGTTTAAAGTTGTCATAAATACTGAACCATAAGTTATCAGGTATTTGGAAAAACGTGTAGGGTGGGCAGCGTCTTTTTGCTGCCCACCGTTCCTCGCATGGTGGGCAAAAAAAAGACTTTGCCCACCCTACATAATGTCATTTTATTTCATATACTTAATAACTTGTGTATAAGAGAGTGAAGCGGAGGTGGGTTAAAAAAAATAAAACTCCAGTTTTATTTAGATTTTTGCTTTATCCATTCTTAAATACAATCTGTGTAGTTATTCGTTTATTACTAAGCTTCCGGATAAAAACTTTCATCTAAAATCTGTTCCAACACATAAGGGCAAACTTGTGGAAAGCTTGTATATTTAATTCCAGTCTCACGCTCAGCTTTTATCAAAGCCTTTTTATAAGCTTTAGTTATTTTAGCATCAATATCGTGTTTTAAGCTGGGGCTCTCTTCTAAAAGTTCTAAAATTTCTTGACGTTGCTCAATAAGAGTTAACTCCCAACTACGACAACGCCTTTGCGGTTGATATTGCCATTTAAGTAAGTGCATTAACAAAATTGCTAATCTACTTACTAAAGCATGTTGTTGACTTTTTCCCATACTTTCTAATTCCTCGGCAATATTTGCGGCATCAATTTCAAATAATTGATTTTCTCGTAACTTTTGTGCGTTTTCATTCGCCCAAAGATAAAAATCTTGTTCATATAAA
>JALWSU010000282.1 GCA_026993485.1 Thiotrichaceae bacterium
GCTAAACCTCCAAGGTTTTAAAAACCTCGGAAGTTTTTGGCAGTTCAAACATTTTCATAAACCACCCGTCCATTAATCAATGTATAATTTACTTTGCCTTTCAATTCCCAACCTATAAAGGGTGAATTATGTCCAGAACTATGCATAGTTTCTGCCGTTAGTGTCCATTTTCGATTCGCATCAAAAATGCAAATGTCGGCAGGGCTTCCTATAGTTAAAGTTCCTGCTTCTATACCTAGAATTTGGGCGGGTTTGTGTGTTATATAGCCTAGTGTTGTGATTAAATCTGTTTGAGATTCTTCTCCAAAGCGCAAGCTTAGCGGCAATAAAGTGTCAAGGGTGGAAATTCCTGCGGTTGTCATTGCAAAGGGGCTAAGTTTAGCATCGGCATTTAATGCCTTGTGATCGGCGCATAAGGCATTTATGCTGCCATTTAGTACGCCTTGGCGTAACCCAATTTGATCATCTTGGCTGCGTAATGGTGGGGTAACGTGAACTTGGCTATTATAGTCGCAAATGGCTTGTTCACTTAGAAATAGTTGATGCAAACTTACGTCAGCAGTAACTGGTAATCCTTTATCTTGGGCTGTTTTTATCATTTCTACTGCGCGGGCTGTAGATAGGTGGCAAAAATGTGCTTGCACTCCTGTCAGTTCTATTAGTAATAAATCACGAGCTATTTCAATGGTTTCTGCTGCTTCAGGGATTCCAACTAATCCTAAGCGGGTACTAATTGCTCCTTCATGGACGCAGCCTTTACGTCCTAACCAAGGATCTTGGGGATGTAAGAAAACAGTGAGTTCACAACTGGCGGCATATTCAAGGGCATGACGAAAAATCTCAGTATTTACAATTGGTTGGACATTACTAACGCCAATGCAACCTGCTTGTTTTAGTACACCCATTTCAGCTAATTGTGTGCCTTCTAAATTTTGAGTTAGTGCTGCTAAAGGTAAGACTTTTGCCATTTGTGAGGAGGCAGCGCGATGTTGTAATAGTTCTGCTACAGCAGTTGAATCTATAATAGGATAGCTATCAGGGGGACAGCAAATTGTAGTTATGCCATTAGCTGCTGCGGCTTGGGTTTCTTTAGTAATACTATCGATGGTTTGTATATGTACACTTAAATCAACAAATCCAGGGGAAACAATTTTGTTTGTAGCATCAATTTGTTGAGCTGCGGAAAAATCGGCAGGTGCGGTTCCAATAGCGAGGATTTTGCCATCAGCAATGTGAATATTTGCAATAGTGTCTAAATTTGCAGCGGGGTCTATTACCCGCCCATTAAGAATACTGAGCGTCGCCATTAGTAAGCTTCCTTTTGTTCCGACAATGTACCCAAAGTCATAGCCATGATAGCCATTCGTATTGCAATACCATTACTTACTTGTTGTAAAATCACTGAATGTTTGCCATCTGCAACGCTGGAATCAATTTCTACATTGCGATTAATTGGTCCAGGGTGCATCACTATTGCATCAGGATGGGCTAGTTTTAACCTTTCTTCGGTTAATCCATAAGATTGAAAGTATTCGTATTTACTCGGCAATAATGCACTTTGCATACGTTCCCGTTGGAGGCGCAACATTATAATGACATCAACATCGCGTAAACCACGGTTCAAATTATTAAATACTTGCACGCCTAATTCTTCTATTCCTTTAGGAATCAAGGTTTTCGGTCCAACTACGCGCAGTTCGGAAACGCCTAAAATTCTGAGAGCATGAATATTTGAACGGGCAACTCTGGAATGTCGAATATCGCCAACAATAGCAACGCGCAAAGGAGAAAAGTCGCCTTTATATTGGCGAATGGTGTACATATCAAGCATAGCTTGCGTCGGATGTTCATGCTGTCCATCGCCAGCATTAATGATACTAATTTGTGGTGAAACATGTTGCGCCATAAAATGAGCTGCACCTACAGCGTTATGACGAACTATAAACATATCACAATACATAGCATCCAGATTACGTAACATATCAATGAGATTTTCGCCTTTACTGCTTGAAGAAGTACTGATATTAAAATTGAGTACATCAGCAGATAGGCGTTGAGCGGCGAGTTCAAAAGTCGTGCGGGTGCGGGTGCTGGGTTCAAAAAAGAGGTTTACAACTGTTTTGCCCCGAAGTAGGGGAACTTTTTTTACGGTTTGATTATTAATCAGAGAGGCGGCGGTATCTAAAATTTTGATTAGCAAATCAGAATTTAAGCCTTCAATACCCAAGAAATGTTTTAAACGGCCTTTGCTGTCTAATTGAATCTCATTCATGTTGTAGAATTTGTACGAATATCTAAAGATAAAGGATCGGGGCCACAAAGTTTGATATGTTTTCCCGGTTCTAAGTGTAAAGAGCAACCAATTACATCAGCTTGAATCGGTAACTCTCGCCCATTTCTTTCAACTAAAACTGCGAGTGTAACACTAGCTGGACGACCAAAATCAAAAATTTCATTTAAAGCCGCTCGTATAGTGCGCCCAGTATGTAATACATCATCAACTAAAACAATATGGCGATTTTCTACTTCAAGTGGTAAAGAGGACGGTTCTACACGAGGATGTAAACCAATACGGCTAAAATCATCACGATAAAAGGCGATATTTAATTGCCCTAATGGTAATTTTAATTCCAGACGCTGATGTAGATGTTCAGCTACCCAGACACCGCCAGTATGTATTCCTACCATTAAGATATTGTTACGTTTATGTATTTTTAATTGAAATTTTAAGCATTTCGTCATGCTATCAAGTAGCAGATTAATATGATTTATAGACATTCGCTAAACCAAGTTTCGAGAATAATTTGAGCAGCTACGGCATCCAATTTTGA
The DNA here is from genome assembly GCA_026993485.1 of Thiotrichaceae bacterium. Classification (GTDB taxonomy): domain Bacteria; phylum Pseudomonadota; class Gammaproteobacteria; order Beggiatoales; family Beggiatoaceae; genus JAUXCJ01. The sequence goes on from JALWSU010000282.1 coordinate 2,832, forward strand.
TTCTCCATCTCCCTTTCCATCAGAGAGTCTTTCAGCCGCAGCTACAGAAGATAACCTTTCATCAATATGATGAACTGGCAATTGATAACGCTTTTTTAGTTGTTGAGCAAAATTTTGAGCAGCAATAGTGGTTGAAGATTCTGAACCATCAGCGTGTTTTGGCAAGCCAACAATCAGGGCATTAGGTTGCCATTCTTGAATTAATGCGCTAATGTGTGTCCAGTCAATTTGCTGGTTTTTTACCCGTACAATAGCTAAGGGGCGAGCAGTGGCGGTAAAATTCTGCCCTACTGCTACGCCAATGCGTTTACTTCCGTAATCAAATCCGATTAGATACATGTATTTGGAGCCTCACTCACAGGGCAACCGATTGCCCCTACATCATTGTTTGTAGGGGCAATCCCTTGTGGTTGCCCTTTGAGAACAACCTCAGTTATTTACATTCCCTAAAAATCTTACGCTCACAGGTTTTACAAACCTCATAATCTAATCTTTTATAAATAGCCGCTATAGCTTCTTTCTTTTCTTTAAAGATATTTTCCTCTCCGATTTGCTCCAAATAGCCCCCCTTTCGGAGAAATTTTTCCGCTTCCAGTTTCAATCCAGACAAGTATAAGCCACCGCCTTGCGATTTCCAATACTTAGCTTCTTGAACAAGCATTTCAGCACCAGCAATATCAATAAAATTAACAGGCTTGACAATTAGTAACATATGGCAAATTGTCGGCTCTTTTTCCTTAAACTCATGAAGGGTACTACTAACATAACTCACCGCACCGAAGAACAGAGAACCATCAATACGAACTACTTTTAATTGGGGACACTCTGGCAAGGGTTTACGCTCAATATTGGTGAAATGCCGCCGTCTTTCTTCAGGATCAGGGGCTAAGGTAACAATCTTAGGACTCGCAGTTCTATTCAAATAAAACAGAAGTGACAGGAAAATACCCGCATAAATGGCAAATTCCAATTCCAAAAACAGAGTGGACAAAAAAGTAACTATTAAAACACTGGTTTCAGCATGACTAGCTCTGATAATTCCTTTAATATGATGAAAATCAATGAGATTATAGCCAACTAAAAGAATAATACCACCCATTGCGGCAATAGGTAAATAAGCGGTTAAAGGAGCAATTAATAATACAATTAGGGCAAGAATTATTGCGGCAAAAATAGCGGATAAGGGAGTTTGAGCTCCAGCCTGATAATTAATACCGGAACGGGTAAATGAACCTGAACCAGCATAACTGGAAAAGAAACTGCCAACCATATTAGATAACCCTTGTCCAATAAATTCCTGATTACCATCAATATGTTGATGAGATTTAGTTGCTACTGCACGAGCAATAGAAACCGCTTCAATTAAACCTAATAAAGCCACTGCAAACGCTTCAGGTGCTAATTGCTGTATCGTGCCAAAGGAAAAATCAGGCATAGAAAAGGGTGGTAAATTGGCTGGCATTTCGCCGACTAAATGAATCCCTCGCGCTTCTCCGCCAAAAAATAGGCTGACTAAACTACCAAAAATCATAGCCAATAACATATATGGCAAACGTGGAAAAAAACGTTTACACAATAACGCCGAAATTAAAGTTGACAAGGCTACAATGAGAACATAATAATTAATATCGCCAAGATGATTAAATAAACCTATCCAAACACCCAAAAACGATTCACCTTTCGGCATCGCTATACCAAACACATGCTTTAATTGACTAGTCATAATCAAAATTGCAGCACCAGCAGTAAAAG
>JALWSU010000283.1 GCA_026993485.1 Thiotrichaceae bacterium
ATCACGACATAAAAGCCACCCAAGTGGATTTATTTGTAAAGAAGTAACAGAAACACATCCAGACTATTTGATTGTTACCCCTGGCCCTTATGGCATAGATGCCTTTATATTAGATCCCACAACAACGGCTGATTTTAACATTCGCCAAAATAAAGCGAAATATCTCGATACCATAGAAGGGATTGCGATGTCAAACATTGCAGGTATTCCAGTGGTACGCAATCCGTTGCGAGCTTGGTCAGCCGCACCTTTACACACGCCTCACTGTGAACTTGATGACCCCCAAGGACGCACTGGAACAATTCCTATGCACCCTTTAAATTGGAATAAACAACCACTTATGAACTGGGTTAGGGATATTCATAATTATGCATTGGCGTGGGGAACAGGTAAAATGTTGGGAGATTAATATACTGACTTATCCCTTAAAAAATTGCGCTCAGTAGCATAATATGCTATTAATAATGTGGGTATTTCTCAACCAACTTCTCAATTATTGGAAAAAACACCATGAAATATTTGAATGTCAACCCTTCAATGCAAGGTGCTGAAGATTCTGGAGATATACAAGTTGCAACAAAATTATTAGAAAACAAACTGGTTGAAATTGAGAACAAACTAGCACAACAATCAGATAAGAAAAAACGTGCGGAATTATTATTGGATTACGGACATACTTGCCTAGAATTGCAAAAAAATTTCGATGCCTGGCAAGCTGGGCAAGAAGCTTTTAAGATTTTTGTCCCTATAGAAGATTGGGAAGGAGCAGTACTAGCTTGTAATATAATGTTTTCGGCAGAACAGCCCGATTCATTAGTTGCACTGGGTAATGGAGTTTGGTTAGCAGTTACTTTTCCAATTGATCCAGAACTCAGTGTCGTTATGCTAGAACATATTGTTGATGAAACACCTGATGATTCTGATGGAGCTGCGGTTGCCGCTGCCACTGCACATTATATTGTAGATTTACGCGCCCAAGATAAAGAGCGTGAAAATTTATTATTTTTTACCAATCAATTATTAGCAACTGTAGCACGCCGTCATAGTAATGTTGAAAACCAAGCCGATTTTCAAGCTTGGATTGAGAAATTAGAACTCAATTCCCCAGATGATTTTTTGGGACGTTTAGGACAAGTACTTAATATAATGGTGCAAGACGATTGGTGGGTAGATAGGGATGCCTTGAGAGCTACATTACCTTAATTTATTCATATCATCAAGAACTGTTGGAGTCAAAAGCTTTAGCTTTGGACTCCAACCAAAATGGAGAAAACATGATTTTCAAAACCCGTCCCATTTCTTGGTTCCAAATACTGTTTCTAGGCGCATTTTATACTCTGGCGCTTGCCTTACCAATTTCAGAAGCCTTAAAACAAATCTCTGCAATTATTATCATCCTATTAGGAATTCATCTGATTTTTGAGTCTGAACTGAAAATTAAAGAAGATTTAGTAACTTATAGTGCAGTAGGAATTATACTTTTTAGTATAATCAGTGCGGTTTTAGCGTTAAACTCTCCAAAAGCTATAGAAGGTTTGATTGATATTATTAGAATTCTGCTAATTTTCCTAATTATCAAAAATATACCTTTAAATCGAAGACAAGTTATTAGATTTAAAAAACTCCTATTTATTTCTATGTTATTAGCTTTGTGTTATGGAGGATACCAGTTATATTTTGACTCGAAAACCAATCAACTATTGTTTAATTCTATTAGGCAAATTAGTCAATCATCTTTTTATATAGTATTGGTTTTTAGTCTAGCATTAAGCTATTTTCTAAATAATCAGCTACACAAGATTTTTTTATTAGTCATTATTTTTAGCAGCCTAGCAGGGCTATTTATAATGGCTAATCAAACAATGCTTGTCATCAGCTTATTAATAATTCTATTATTTTTAATTTTTGCCCTACAATCTGCTGCCAAAAATAGCCAATTATTATTCCTATTTGTGATGATTTTAGTTATACCAATCATAATTTTATTCGGCAATGATTATCGCTTGGAAAAATTATTTTTAGCATTTAGTCAAAGGAATGATATGCTGGGAGTTACTATATTGGCATGGATAGATTATAATCTGTTTTTCGGCATTGGAATTGATAATATTCAATATATTAATCCACAAAACTATATAGAAACTGAATCTACTAGCATCTTCCTCAATAACAACACTTATATAACTTATCTTGTAGAAAGAGGATTAGTTGGTTTAGGCATATACTTACTGTTTCTCTTTTCCGTTTTAGCAGCCTTAATTAAAAAATATACCAAAACCAAAGATTCTTTAGTAATTGCGGCAATTCTTATTTGGTTAGCAACATTCATTATCTCTGGAATCTGTACAACTTTCCACGATGAAAATGGATTATTAATTGCCTTAATTTGGGGAATGGCTTTAAATGAACATTTGACTTAAAGCAAAATCTTCGAGGTTTTTAAAACCTCGAAAGTTTTTTCTACTTCTCTAAAGCGCATCCCTACCAGTTTCACCAGTACGAATCCGAATAGTTTGTTCAAGCGCAGAAACAAAAATTTTACCATCCCCAATTTTACCAGTATTCGCTGCCGTTGTAATCGCATCAATTACTTGATCCAGTGACTCCTCACTCACAGCAGCTTCAATTTTTACTTTAGGTAAAAAGTCTACTACATATTCTGCTCCACGATATAGCTCCGTATGCCCTTGTTGGCGACCAAAACCTTTAACTTCTGTTACTGTAATACCTTGCACACCAATTTCTGAAAGGGCTTCTCGTACATCATCCAGTTTAAATGGTTTTATAATGGCTGTAACTAATTTCATAAATTTTGTCCTTTTATAAAAAAAACAGACGCAATAATTGCGTCTGAATAGAATAATTAACTAATGTTACGCACTCTCGTTCCCACGCTCCAGCGCACTCACTTATACACAAGTTTGAAAGTATTTGATTTTAATTGCTTTAATTCTTAAACGCCCCAAAGGGCAACCACAAGGGATTGCCCCTACAAACAATGATGTAGGGGCAATCGGTTGCCCTTGTGTATAAGAGAGTGCGCTCCAGCGTGGGAACGAGAGTGCGTAACATGAGTAATTAAATTTAAAACTTAAATAATATAACCGCGTTCCTCATGAAGCGCAATATCCAAACCTTCACTTTCTTGTTCTTCATCAACACGTAAGCCAATAACCATATCTATCACTTTCAAAATAATAAAAGTCATAATTACAGTAAAGATAAGCGTTGCTGCAACACCAATGAACTGTGCCAAAACTTGATCACCCATTGTTGTATTACCTTTACCAAAACCAGCACCGCCTAAACTCGTAGCAGCAAAGACTCCAGTTAAAATAGCTCCGATAATACCACCCACAGCATGTACCCCAAAAACATCTAAGGAATCGTCATATCCCATAACACGTTTTAAACGAGTCGCCGCAAAGAAACAACCTACGCCTGCTGCTGCACCTATTGCCAACGCTCCCATTGGGCCTACTGCACCAGAAGCTGGCGTAATCGCAACTAAACCAGCAACCGCACCTGATGCAATACCAAGTACGCTAGGCTTACCATGTAACAACCATTCACTGAACATCCAGCCTAAAGCGGCTGCGGCTGTCGCAATTTGAGTAACAGCCATTGCCATACCTGCTACACCATCCGCTGCTAATTCACTACCAGCATTAAATCCAAACCAACCAACCCACAACATAGATGCACCCATAATAGTATAAGTCAAATTATGCGGAGGCATTGCCACTTGTGGATAACCTTTACGTTTGCCCAACATAATAGCCGCAACTAAGCCAGCTATACCAGCATTTATATGTACAACAGTGCCACCAGCAAAATCCAAAATACCGTAATCACCTAACCAACCGCCGCCCCACACCCAATGGCAGACTGGCGCATATACAAAAGTTGCCCAAAATCCCATAAAGATCAGCATGGCAGAAAACTTCATACGCTCTGCAAATGCACCCACGATAAGAGCTGGTGTAATAATAACAAAGGTCATTTGGAAAGTCATAAAAACCGTCTCAGGAATCGTACCATTCAAACTATCTACCGTGACACCCGCTAAAAATGCCTTATCCAAACTACCAATCCAAGCATTCAAACTCTCACCACCATTAGTAAAAGCGAGGCTATAGATAAATACAACCCAAAGCACACTCATCAATGATGTAATCGCAAAACATTGCATCAACACCGATAAAACATTCTTACTACGCACCATACCAGCATAAAACAAAGACAGCCCGGGGATTGTCATAAATAGCACCAGCGCAGTTGCAGTCAGCATCCAAGCGGTGTCTCCTGAAGAGAGTTTATCTTCAGCAAAGGCGAAAGAAGGTAATACTGTTAGAAGAACAGTAAACAAGATTTTTTTCATTTGAATCTTCTCCAATTATTAAAGTGCATCTCTACCAGTCTCACCAGTACGAATACGAATTACTTGCTCAAGTGCAGCAACAAAAATTTTACCATCCCCGATTTTACCAGTGTTCGCAGCCTTACTAATCGCATCAATCACTGCATCAAGATGATCCTCACTCACCGCAGCTTCAATTTTCACTTT
>JALWSU010000284.1 GCA_026993485.1 Thiotrichaceae bacterium
TTGGTTTGGCTTGAGTGTTGTTTAGGTTTATGGTAGTTGAACTGGGTTTGTTCCAGCCTAGTTCGTTGATAAATAATGAACTTAAATCGAAGGTTTGAATTAAGTCGCGGGTTTTTTGGAGGTTTAATTTTTGCATGTTTTTACTTTTTAATTGTCTGAATTTGCTAGAGCCAGTTTGCAACTGGCTTCGTAACGTTTTAAAACCTTCAAACATTGCGGACTGGGTTGCAAACCCAGTCCAGCCGCAAAGTTCAATTTGTGAACGTGTGGAATATTAATTAAATTTAATGTGTCCACCAATATGACCAATTAAAATTTTTCCATTAGCAATATTTTCTTTGCCTTCATGGAAATAAATACGGTTCTGATAATAATGATGATCCCCATTATCATCACATTGTCCTAATTTTAAATGAGGTTCACAGCAAACTTGCTCTTTAGTATTAGAATCATTAATAAATTCATAAGTCATTTTCGGTTTATCTTTGGCATTACCCTGTGGGGAAGCATCAATATCACAAGCAGACGAAAATTTTATTAATGTTTCGGTACGATTAGACGAATTATAGTATTTATGAAATTCGTCATTTAAGAGAGTCAGATGGTGAATAATGCTTTTTGAAAAATGATGTAAACCTTTTTCTAAGCTTTTCAAAGTTTCTGCAACTCGCTCATGAAAAAATAAGTGCGGAAAATATTTTTGACATTCACTGATAAAATACTTCTCAGAAATAGGATAGAGTCCTAAAAAATATCTATGAAAAGCAAACCAATTATGTCGGTTATAAACTAAATACTTTTCTTCAATGGATTTAACTTTATGTAAACATAACAACCCATAAATAGCGTCCTCATTATGCTTATCTAATAGTTGTAGAATTTCTTCAATTGTGCGAGATGTAGATTTTGAATGGTCAATTATTTTTGACAGTAATTTTTTAATATCTCTATTCAAAATATTCTGATTACCATACAACAAGTCAGATAGCTTTAATTCTGGACATATAATTTCATCATAAATTGAGTCATGCTTTAAAATTTTATCATTATGCTCTCTGATAAAATCATAATCCTCAAATAAAGATTCTATCTTTTTTTCTAGTTCTTTTATTGTTATATCATTTTGATATTTAAAAGAATGATTTAATAGGTAAAGTTCTGCTATCATCGGTTTTGTCGGCGTAATTTGAACATTTCAGCTAAATCAAGTTCTTCTTGATCAAAAAAATCTTCTGGCCAAACTTCCAACTCACCATCAGATTTGACTGGAATTGGTATAACAGGTTGTTCGCTATTTGCTTGAAAATACAAAATACTCAAATCCTTAGCTGTAACAATTTGTTTCAATACTGTTAATCGTAAGGCATTCAAAATATGCTCACTATGCGATTCAATAAAAACTTGTACCCCACAACTACTAACTTTTGCTAAAAATTGAGTCAATCTGGATTGTGCTTTCGGGTGCAAATGGGCTTCAGGATTTTCAACAATTAATATTTCACCTTGTTTAGCAATGAGTCCAGATACAATAATGGGTAAAATATAAGTGTATCCAAAACCAACATTAATTGGTTTAAACCTATCCCTGGACACACTGGTATTGAGAAAAAGTTCCAGTATATTAGTTTCAGAATGAGGAATTTCAACTTTTGCACCATCAAAAATCTGGTTAAGCCATGCTTCGGTTTGGGTAATTAAAGTTTTAGCATCTTCTCCAAGATACAGCTTATCATTGACTAAATCGTCCTTTTTTTTGTAAAGTATGTTGGCTGTAAATTCGCCTTTAGCACCAACATTTGGGAATGTGGTTAAGTTGGATTTAGAATAAAACTCTTGAGGGCCAACACGGGCTGCTGAAATGTAATGAATTTTACTGAAATCAAAATAATCGTCTTGAGAACCTCCCCATATTGGACATTGGTGTGCATAATTATGACCATATTCATCAGCTATATTAGGTAATAACTTTACTAAATCAACAAAATTATCAAGCCTCCAATAACGTTTTTTATCATCATTTTGTACTATAAAGAGATTTGCATCTCTAACAATTTTCGTCCCAAAATCATCTATATAAATTTCATTTATCTCAGTAGACATATTATCTTCCGTATTTTCTTTCAGAAAATACTTTAAGTTAATCTTGTCTTTATAAAGAAACTCATATTCAAATATAATCGGTTCATTTTTTGAAGTACGACTATTTCTAACATCATTAAAATTACCCAAATTCACACAACTACCATTCAACAAAATCTGCGTAGTATTTTTATCATGTTCAATAGATTGTCGCATTAATAATAGAGATTGTAACAATGTCGATTTACCCTGCCCATTAATACCTGTCAGCAAATTCAATTGGCTTAAAGGAAAAGAGGTTTCCTCTTTGAAACATTTAAAGTTAGTTAATTTGATTTGTGTCAACATATCTCACATTCCTGCCCTAAAATTTCTTGTGCCAGTTTAAATCGGTTAATAACGTTAGTTTTGTTACCAGTAGAAAAACGCACAGCTTCTAAATAGCTATGGTTTTTTAACAATTTATTAAAATTTCTTTTAATGCGTTGCTTATTTTGCTTCAAAAATGAATCGCTATTTGCCGAGAAAAAGTAACAAACCGATTCTAAAATAGCGGTATTGATTTTACCTCTAGTTTGATTACTAGGTAAACGGAAATTATTTTTCCCAAAAAATTTCAATGTCCATGTCATAACTCGTTTAAAATCCGCTTTTAATTCGGAGATTTCTGTATCTGCCATCAAATTAATTTTTCTCATGGCACGTTCTACAAAAATACTCATATCATCATGATAATCTGTTGCATAATCAAGAATTTTAAAGGATAAATAACGTAATACAACTTCTCTATCCTTCATACGTTTTGGAGAAACACCATTATCAATCGCTTTTTTGAAGTATTCTTCCTCTGATAATTCTTTAAGCAATTCAGTTGCCTTACCAATAAATATACAATTTCTAACCTCTTGACGATTAAGCATCGTGCCACCAGTGTTAATTCGGCTAAAAATATCATAAACAACTTGAATGGGAACTGACGGCTTTATCACATATAAACTAAGCTTTTTGTCCTCAATTCTAGTTTGGTAATCTCCTGTCAAAGTTTCCAGTTCAGAAAAATTATAGCCATTGAGTTTGGGTAATGCTTCTAAACCAGCTAACTCGAATTTATCATTTAGAAATTCATATAAAGTAGAAGTTCGCTGTAAACCATCTACAACAATATATTTGCCTTCTTTGGTTTGATTAACATAAAATGGTGGCAAGGGAAAGTTCAAAATGATAGATTCAATAAACTTACTTTTTTGCTCAGGTTTCCAAACCAAATTGCGTTGAAAATCGGGATTAATAATTAACTTTCCCTTATCATATTTTCGCATTAGTTCAAAAACCGTCTGAGGTTCTTGTCTAATATCAATATCTTCTTCAGTTGGATCATAAGGATATAATCCACCATTTTTATTCTCATCTTCTATGAGAGTATCAGCATCAGTTTCAATTATGTCATTGTTTGGTAAGTTATTAGTCATATTTTTTAACTGCTCCAAATTGTATAAAATTGTTTAATATAAGTTATGATGACAATAGACAAGTTGGTACATAATGTCCAGTTGACACCGATTCATTCCTCATGTTGAAAAGTCCCAAAGATAAAGCATCCTGTTGCTTATATCTGCTTTTAAGTACGGTGTATATAATCCAGCAATTTTTATGACTAATTTTACATTAAAGGCGACAAGTTCAAGATCAAAGTTATCTTCTGGATATGCGTAACCAATAGGACGGCCTGCATACTTCGCTTCGTGTATAAGTTCATTACGAATTTTAGAAAGCCTACTTTCCTTTCTGATAATTTTTGCCCAGTCAGGCAATTTAATTTTATACTTTTTAGCTAACTCTACTGGCCTAGAAGCGTGAGTTTTCGAGTTTATTCCAGATATTTTGTATAAAGCATCTAATACTTTATATTGAGCATCAAATCGTTCCCATGCCAAATCATATGTTTGACCTAATAACAACCAATGAATAATGGCGAACATTAGTGTTCTTTTTTGAGAGTCTGAGTTGTCATAAAAATCACTAAATGCTACTAATAATCTCTTTGTGATCATGACGAGGTTTTATTTCTATACCATCAACATCAAAGCGTCGATTATCTAAAAGAAATCCAAATTCCATTTTTGTCTCCTTAATATTTAATTGAGTTTTTTTTATCCAATTAATTTTTGTTTGGCTTTGAATTTTATATAACAATTATTCTAATAAGAGTTCGGACAGTTTTTTAAGCTTGTCATTTAGCTTCGCTTAATTCGTTGCGACTAGAGGAGAAATATTTAATTATCAAATAAATAAGAATTATCCTTTCGTCGCAACGAAGTAAGCGAAGCTAAATGACAACACAATTTTACTTTAAAATCAAATTGTTGTAAAAAGTGTCCGAAGTATTGATTCTAAGCTATTTTCAGTAAATATTCGAAATTTTGTAACTAAATTCACCACTGCTTTTAAAAACAAGTCATGGTTTTGAATTATACCATCATTATTCTCC
>JALWSU010000285.1 GCA_026993485.1 Thiotrichaceae bacterium
AATATGTGCTATATAAAAACCTTATTCTTTTATCAATGATATTCTTTTTGCTAAGAAACAAGTTAAATCTAATGATGTAACTGAATATTCTTTTGGATAAATAATGAATCGGTTCAAAGTAACAATCCTGTAAATCCTTTTCTCAAGCCAAACCTCCGAGGTTTTGAAAACCTCGGAGGTCTTTTAACTAAAATCTAAGTGTTTTTATCCTTAGGGCAACCACAAGGGATTGCCCCTACATCATTGTTTGTAGTGGAAGCGAGAAAACAGAAAAAGCTATAAAAACTATTTTGAAACAATAAGCCGATCATATTCATCACCAGCGGCAATCGCATGGGTTTGTTCCACAATGTAGCTATTCTCAGGGTTGTTATACTGTTCTACATAAAATTCTTTAGTCAATTCGGGTTTGTCACGAATATCAACTTTCCAAAGTAAATGTACTAAACCTAATACTGCGCCCATTGCTAAAAATGATAGAACTTTGTCATTGGATTTTGGATACATGCGTCGGTAGCCAATTCCTTCATAAGAATTATATACCCGCACAATGGTTTCGCCAGCAGGATCAAGTTTTTCGACTCTATAAATGCCCCAGCCAAAGGTATTGAGAACCGCTATCATGCCATGAAACCAATCTTCTTTAGTATCACACATTGGTACAACGAGTTCATACCATTCTGGACTTTTCATCACTCTGCCGAAGGTATTAAAAGCACAAACATGTCCAGCTTGGATAAATAGTTCTTTGCTGTCTTCGTCAGGAATGCCGGCATCGCGTAGGGCGAAATAACTTTCGTAGCTAATTCGGTTGTAATAATCTGCGAAGTGATTCGTCAATACTGCCCCAAAAGCTTCAATTAAACCGCTTTCTTCACTACCATGTAAAGGTATGGTTTTCACAACTGAGATGATTTGGTTTTCATCTACGCGGGTATCAAAAGTAGAAGGTTCAGGGATGTTTGTTTGTAATTCAAATTCACGAGTTAGATAATTTTCAATCTTTGGTAGTTCTCCTTGTACACTAAATTGATCTTTTTCGGCGCCGTCAATTTTGCAGGCAGTTTCGGTTACTCTTTTATTCAGTATGCCTTGGAGATAGCCACTGGTAAAAAAACAACTTTTTGCTGGTTTTCCATGAATACAAATCGCTTCTCCATAATGTGAGCGTGGAGTTTCCCAAGTATTTTCATCAAGTTGCTTGAGGATGCCAAAACCACAGTGGGAAAATTCAGAAATCAAATCATTGCGCGTGTAACCACTTTGTTGTAGTAAATGAATTAAGGCAGTTACTGAATCAGTTAATAAACGTTTTGGATTTTGCTTTCCGGCATCTTGCGTCAGTAATACAGTCATTTGCAGATAGGCATTGTAATAATTGCAATGAATGACGCGACTCAATCCACCAATGATATTGTGTCCACCGATGCTGGTTACTTGAGGTGATTGTTGTGTTTCTGGGTTCATTTCTATGTATCCTATTTTTATAATAATATTTTGTTTAGTATAACAAGTGTTATCCTATATTATTAAATAAATACTATCAAATTTAATTTATATTTTGAAATCAAAGGAAATTTAATGTCAAGTATTCAAACAACTTGCCCTTATTGTGGGGTAGGCTGTGGCCTTATCGCACAAACTTTTCAAGATCAAGTTATTATTAAGGGTGATCAAACCCATCCAGCTAATGCTGGGCGTTTATGCGCTAAAGGTATCTCGCTTGGTGAGACGCTTGGGCTAGATGGACGAATGATGTTTCCAGAAATTAATGGAGAATCATGTAGTTGGGATGATGCTCTAGATAAAGTCGCTGGCGAGTTTCAGCGTATTATTAAAGAACATGGTCCAGAGGCTATTGCTTTTTATGTCTCAGGGCAGTTATTGACTGAGGATTATTATGTCGCTAATAAGTTGATGAAGGGTTTTATTGGTTCGGCGAATATTGATACAAATTCTAGATTGTGTATGTCATCAACGGTGTCGGGGCAAAAACGTGCTTATGGTAGCGATAGTATGCCGGGGAATTATGAGGATTTAGAGCAGGCTGATCTTTTGGTATTAGTTGGGACTAATTTAGCGTGGTGTCATCCGATTTTGTTTCAACGTATTTATGCTGCTCAGCAAAGACGCCCAAATCTCAAAATTGTGGTTATTGATCCGCGTCGAACTGCAAGCTGCGAAATTGCTGATCTGCACTTGTCTGTGAAACCTGGTAGCGATGCGGTTTTATTTAATGGTTTATTAAACTTTCTCCGCAAAAATGATTATTTAGATTATGAATTTTTAGAATATAGTACTGAAGGTTTTGCTGCTGCATTAACAACTGCACAAGATTTTACTATTCCAGTAGTTGCCCAACAATGCGGTTTAGAAGAACAACAAGTTGCGGAATTTTTTCGCCAGTTTGGAGCTAATGAAAAAGTAGTTACTATTTTTTCTCAAGGGATTAATCAATCCAGTAGTGGCACGGATAAGGTGAATAGTATTATTAATTGTCATCTCGCTACTGGGCGGATAGCTCGAAAAGGTATGGGGCCATTTTCGGTTACAGGGCAAACGAATGCTATGGGTGGGCGCGAAGTAGGGGCATTAAGTAATCAACTTGCGGCGCATACTGAATTAACTAGTGATGATTGTGATTTAGTCCAAGAATTTTGGCAATCTCCAACTATTGCCCGTAAACCGGGATTGAAAGCTGTGGATTTATTTGCAGCTATTGCTAAAGGCGAGATTAAAGCTGTTTGGATTATGGCGACTAATCCAGTTGTTAGTATGCCCAATGCGGATGCAGTCAAAGATGCCTTAGCAAAGTGTGAATTAGTTGTAGTGTCCGACTGTGTACGCTATACAGATACTACAGCTTTAGCTCATGTCTTATTACCAGCACTGACTTGGGGTGAAAAAGAAGGGACTGTGACGAATTCAGAACGGCGTATATCTCGCCAACGGCCATTTTTGAATGGTCCAAGTGAAGCTAGAGCTGATTGGTGGATTATTAGCCAAATTGCCCAACGTATGGGCTATGCTGAACAGTTTAATTATAAATCACCTGCGGATATTTTCCGCGAACATGCGCGTTTATCGGGATTCAAAAATAATGGTACACGCGATTTTGATATTAGTGGATTATTACCGCTTAGCGATGAAGAATATCAAAGTTTAAGCCCAATACAATGGCCAGTTTGTCGTCCAGTTCGTGAAAACTTAGGCAATTGTGGCGGACTTCGAGGTACAGCTCGCCTATTTAATGAAAGGGGTTTTTATACGAAAAGCGGAAAAGCGCGATTAATCAGCATAAACCCTGCGCCTCCAGCGAACTTGCCCGATGCCAAATATCCATTGACACTTAATACTGGACGTATCCGCGATCAATGGCACACTATGAGTCGTACTGGCAAAACTCCGTGGTTATTGAGACATGTACCTGAATCTTATGCAGAAATACATCCAGATGATGCTATGGCTGCTAATATTAAGCATAATAGTTTAGTCCAAGTAAGCAGCCGATTAGGGCAATGGATAGGACGTGCTAGAGTTAGTGACACGCAAAAAGTCGGTAATGTTTTTGTACCAATCCACTGGAATAATCAAAATAGTAACTGTGCCCGAATTGATGCCTTAATTATGCCTGTTACTGATCCTATTTCTGGACAACCTGAATTTAAACAAACTCCAGTTCGTATTTCCCCATATCGCCCTGCATGGCAAGGCGTTATCATTTCAAGAAAACGGCTCTCTTTAGATATAAAACAACTTGATTATTGGGTAGAAATACTCAGTGATAATTGTTGGCGTTACGAACTAGCGGGTATAAGACTACCTGATAATTGGTCAAATTGGGTTAGAGAACAATGCGGTTCAGACTTAGAATGGTTAGAATACCAAGATCGTGCTAGTGGCCGTTATCGCAGTGCAAATCTAGTTGATGGCAAATTAAACCTTTGTGTCTTTATTGGAACTGATGAAAATTTACAGTCACGTAGAACATTGGTAAAACTATTTGCCAAAGAACAATTGACTCCAACAGAACGCATTGGTTTACTTACGGGACAAGCGTCAGAGAGAGAAGTTACCGTTTGTTCTTGTTTGAATATTGGCGAAAAGACTTTGATTAAGGCAATTAGAGAACAAGAGTTGAGGACTCCAGAGGCAATTAGTGAGGCAGTTAGAGCTGGTAGCAATTGTGGAACTTGTATTCCGGAATTGAAGGCTTTGATTGCTAAAGTTCGGGGTGGGAAGTAATTTTGGATGGCAAGTTTAGCTTGCATAAATAACTAGGATAAAAGTCCTATTACTTTATATGATTATACTTGGCACCTTTTATAAGAGTGTTAAGTATAATTAGCTAAGTCATAATTTCAAACAGGTAATCTCATGTCAACTATCATGGTTACTGACGTACCAGAAAATTTATATAGACTCATTGATGAAACTAGTGAATCTCATGAACCCATTTTAATTAAAGGCAACAAACATAATGGGGTTCTTTTATCAGAGCCAGATTGGCACTCGATTCAAGAAACACTATACCTCCTATCTATACCTGGTATG
>JALWSU010000286.1 GCA_026993485.1 Thiotrichaceae bacterium
GAAAAAAGCTTCTACTCTAAACTAGCTATTAATGCTATGTATCGAGCATCAGAAATAGCCAAAAAAATTGCGGCAAAATTTAAAAATGCCACTTTGGAAAGATGGTAAAATTATTTACATTGATTCAAAAACAACCCATCGAATTTAACCTGTTGTAGTTTTCTGGTCTTAATTAGGATTTGTAGGATAGAACTACAGGGATGTTATATAAGCATGGATAAGGCAAAAACTACGAGAATTTAAGTTTTTTATCCTTGTTTATATAACATCCTTGTAGTTATTGCTTTTTAATTTTGTAAATCCTGATTCAGACAAATAATGGATGTAACTAAAAAAAAACCTTATTTGAACCAAATATGAAATGTTATAGCACTACCCGTTTGTATAAAATATAGCGTACCAACCTGACAGGTTTTTAAAACCTGTCAGGTTTGTACTTAACTAAATCGGGTAACGCTATAAAAAAACACAACAAGGAAACCATTATGAAAGTTAATGTCGGAACAATTGATAGAATCGTGCGAATTATTATAGGTATTGCTATAGTTGGGGCAGGTGTTTATTACCAAAGTTATTGGGGAGCGATTGGATTGGTGCCAGTTTTTACAGCGGCTTTTGGTTTTTGTCCTGTTTATCTACCATTCGGTATTTCAACTTGTTCTGTACAAGAGGATCAGAATTAAATCTATAAGATTTGTAAATCAGCATCTCGTTCAGCATCTCGTTCCCAAGCCTCACAGGGCAACCACAAGGGATTGCCCCTACAAACAATGATGTAGGGGCAATCGGTTGCCCTTGCTAATGTCAGACAACGAATAAAACCTTTAGAACTTACGCATTGACAGTTAAAAACCTATATGTTTTTTAATAAAAACAAAGTATTAACAATTTATAACTACTTTGCTTTGGTGCGACCATCCAAAGCTAAAGCTTTGGACTCCAAATACTTTATAATTTGTAACAAATTGTTTTTATTAAAACAATCTAAAAAATTCTGTTGTAAGTGCGTAAGTACTAACTTTAATTAAACTATCCAAAATACCGTTGCCATTCTTGGCACAATTCTTGGGCTTCAATATCATTGGGCAATCTTCCTGCATAAGCCAATTGTTGCCAATTCCTAATTAATTTAGAAAAATATTTTGATATTTCAATAGGTTGATTAGATTTAACCTTGCGTAAGCATTCACTTTCTGTTGCACTATCATTAATATTTAGCCCATCTCGTGTAACTAGCACCGAGATGGCTCCCCGATAAAGTAAACTAATCGCTGCTACTCTCTCACCAGATTGCCAATATTCCCACGCCGTTTTTGGAATATCCATTGGAAAATTATCTTTGAAATCTTGATTTAATAGCTGTGGCTTAGGGTTTAGAATCGAATCAGATTTACTACTCTTTGAGAGTTGAGGCAATCGGTTTAGCCGTTTTGATATATAGATTATTAAGAATATAATCCCTGCACCTAGCAATATCCAAAGCAATAATTCAACTAATCGAGCTATAAAATGAGTAAAATTCAACAAATTATATTCGATTGTTTGCGGTTCATATTTGGAAGATGATTCTCCAATATATTGCCAACGATATTCTTCTCTAGTTGTTTTAAATGTTGGCTCAGCAAGAATTTCAGTGATAGTTTGTTTTGCTAGTTCAGGCTCAACATTAGCAGCAAATGTAGTTGTTAAACCTAAAATTAAATTAAAATATAATAAACCTAAAATTAAATTAAAATCTAAAAACCAGCTCAATTTATTTGTTTTCATTTTGAGTTCAATTTTTCCGCAATGCGCCGAAATGCTAATTCAATATCCCAAGCTTCTAAATGGGTGCGGCGGTTAAGATAAAGCGCAAATCCAGCAGCAACATATAAGGGTTCTATAATCGCTATCACAAATAAATAAGCAATTAAACTGAGGAAATCTACCCAAGATTTATTATTCAATATGATAAATAAATCAAGATTATAATTAGCTGGTATGAACATATATAATAACCCCCAAAATGAAAACATTAGCAACCATTCAAAATGAATACAAATAATGGTAAGCCAAGTAGCTTTGTCATAATCAGAACTATTCTTTTGCAATAATTTCAATCTATTGGATGCAATTTTTCCTCGTGAACCCTCTAATTGCCAAACTGGTAAATTAAAGGAACGCGCTAAATCAAAACGCCTCCAACTTAGTAATCCCATTAATAAACCAGTTTTTCGCAAACTAGATAAGCTTTGCCAAAAACCTGGTTGCTCTCCAAATAAGGCATGACTGAAAAAATACAATATGACTCGATCATATAAGGGTTTTAACCACCAGTATCCTAGCCAAAAAGGTTCACCCCAGTATAATAGCGGACTGGTTATTATTAGTATAAATAGTAAAAACAAAAACCAGATTTTATATAAAGGTTTCCACCAGTGCCGTACCATGCTGAATCCTAAATCAATAGATTCCCAAGCAGTGCGTGGGCGGATAACTACTTGAATACGATCAAGTTCCACGATTACGCCCCATTCTAATAAAGTAAGCAATTATTAATAGCCATAATAAACAACCCACTGTATATTTAAGCATTGGTTCAATAGCAGAATTAGATGACCAAAATGCTTCGATAAATGCTGCAAGCATTGACATAACAATTACACCATAAATAATAACAATACTACGAACCGCAGCTTGATGCAAAGCTTGTAGGCGACTTAATCTCCCAGGTGCAATTAATGCAAATCCTAATTTCAAACCTGTAGCACCTGATAATACAATAGCCATTAATTCAAAAGAACTATGCCCCGCTACAAATGAATAAAAAGGTACATGATAACCAATATGCGTCAAATGACCTGCTATACTGCCTATATATAATCCATTGAATATTAAAAAGAATAAACTACCTAAACCGAAAAAAATGCCACCAGCAAAAGTTTGAAAGTCAATAGTAATATTATGCTTGATATAAAAACCAAACATTAAAAAATCACTTTCAGATGCGCGGTTATAACCTAAATGCTCTGCTATAGGATTATACATTTTTTCTATACTCTTAACTTGTTCAGCATCCATGATACTATAGATTAAATCTGGATTAATTTGCACCCCAAAAAACATAATAAGTAAGCAACCAAAAAATAAGAGGCTGGATACCATGACAAAACGCGACTCCTCACGCACCCGTTGCGGAAAATCGACGCTGATAAAATCCAGAATTTTACTCATCAAATAGCTAGGAGTTGTGTACAAATGCTGATGTCCACGTAATACTAAGCGATTCAGTCGTTCAATCAAATGTGGCGTATAATGACGATCTCGCGCTAATGCTAAATGTAGGCAAACTTGCCTATAGAGTTGTGGAAATTCGGCAATGTTTTGCACTTTGACGGAATTGCGTTTTTCCAAACGATTTAGCCAGTCTTCTAGGAGTTTCCATTGCTGTTGATGGTAATTCTCAAAAGTTTGTTGTTTCATGGTGTTATATAAATTATTTAACATATTGGAGCGAAGAGAAGCGAAGAAGCTTTAGCTTTGGACTCCAAACGAAGCCTAGGGCTAAAGCCCTAGGCTAAAAGCTAAAGTCGGCTAAAGCCGACTGTTTACTGAGTCCAAAGCCTAGATTGGTAAAGTGCTAGTCAGCTTTAGCTGACTTTTACTTTTAGCCTAGGGCTTTAGCCCTAGGCGGAGCTGGGTGCGTAACATCAGTTCATTAAGGCACCACCGCACACCGTTCTGCTGCTGCTAATACCTCTTTTAATACTGGTTTTTTCGTGAATCTCAAAACTTCACCTACAGAGATTTCCTCAAAAACGCCCTCTGCGACATTACTACTTTCATAAAGTAATAAAATTAAATCACTGCGTCCAGCTTCATTTATTTTTTCTAATTTCCGTTGTAAATAGCGAGGATGCCAAAAACCTATAATCTCAATTAAAGCACGTCGTCCATCCTTATGGTGAGTTAAGGAAAAGTCAGGAATCATTACAGTATCGCCGAGAACAATGAGTTCATCTTCCCTAGATAATATCCATTTTCGCTTGGTGCTACCATATTTAGCTTCAAAATCAGCAGCGAAATCAGCTTCTAATTTGCTATCAAATAAGTTAGAAGCCTTAAAGTGGCTGCGTAGAGGGGTATTATTATCTAATTTATAATGAAAACTCTTACCCGTTTCAGGAGGTTGTACTTGGGCATCCATACGCCAATTTTTGGATAATAATAAAGCCGGAAGAAATTTAGCGAATTGCAAGCCATAACGCATTGTTGATTTGACAAACGGCGATATAGGACCATGTAGAATAATATTGTAGCCTTGCTGGGGTAAGGGATAAATAGTGTGCATCAGTTTGAATAATTTAATATATTTAAACAAATCTTTATAATTATCTCGCACTAATATATCTACTTCTCGCGCCCAATATAATAAGCCGCGTGCTACTTCTAAGTTATAGCGAGCAATTAAATCAACTGGGTTCATTATTTCTCCCATTCCAAGAAGAATCCGCTCTTCAAGTAAATCGGCAAATAATGCCTGTTCCACCTGTTTGCTTGTAAGACCAAATTCGGTCGCAGTTTTCGCTATTGCCTCTTCTCGTGTAGTAGTGCTTAATAAGTCAGTTTTGCTTGTAACCGGACCTCGATTAAATAAGGCATGTCTTAATTCAACTGGATTCCTAGGAAAATCATGACCAAAAATGCAACGGCTTACTAGAACATTAGCTAAGCCGCGCATAATGCGATAATCTAAACTTTCGCCCTCATAAGCGCGGAGGGCATCATCGAGTTCCCCTCGGCTTTGTCCAACATGTGCTTTTACTATATCAATTAACTGACTAGCAATTTTAATATAATGATAATCAGTAGGCAGTGCCAGAGGTTCGATTTCTTTGCCACGTTTTTTCAGGCGAGGCAAAATCAGTTCTGATTTGAGCATATATGAAGAGTCTGATCATTTTGATCATCATCACTAGATAGAATTTTCGCAAGGATTGTTTCCTTAACAGGAGAGATAGAATTAGCCAATTTATTGTAAATAGCATTATGCAGTGCTGAAAGAAGGTTCTTAGCAGTAGTATAGTTTGCTTTTAAAGTCAATTTTTGTTCCGAAATTGGTACACCTTCAGGTGTTTGCTCAAAAATATCTGCTGATGCAAAGCAAAGAATAGATAACTTAACCGCTTCAGTATTAACATTATCAAAATTTTCAATATTCTTACTCTTGCTACTTAAAGCAGCAGTTATATTCTCAATAGCAGTTCCAAAAGGCATTTCTTCAAACGGATTCTGACTAATCCATTCAGCGGTTTGATTAAGAACCTTAGGAGGAGGCAATCGAAACATCGGATGACCCGTTGCCAAAATAGAACAATAATGTGATGGCGAATGTAGATACTCGCTATCTAATTCTGGCAAAACTTCAACCCCATGAGGTACAGAATTTTTAGTAGTCAAAAAAACTGAGGAGTGTTCTGGACGCACTAAACAAAGCGGAGTATCTTTGCAAACATATTGTAAAAATTCAGTAAATTTTGGAAAACCAAAATTACTTTGTTGAAAATCAGGTATAGCATACCGAATTGCCTCTCTGATTGTTGATAAATAAATTCCCTCTTCCATCATGATACGACGTAAATTTGTATCTTCCGCAAACAATCTCAAAATTGCTTTTGTAAGAGCAATTTTATCCTCAGTATGATTAATCACCAGTTCACGGATTTTAGGTATTAATCTAACTACTTTTGGATCATTGACTGGTGGTTTATTAGTATCTGTTATTTTTAAAGATTGTCGTTCTGGATTAATAAGTTCAGGATCAGGAATTGGAATAAATACGTCACAAACTGCTTTTAAAATTCGATTACTCATATTGGGATATGCACAAGCGATAACAGTTTTTCCATATTCATGTAGTTTTTTGGCTAAAGCCGCAAAACCGCCATCTCCTGAAACTATAATATATACTTCTATATTATGACGAATATGAGCTATATCAATAGCATCAATCGTTAATTGGATGTCAGCAGCATTTTTTTTATTATCACGAGAAAAGCCAAAAACTTGAATCGGATCAATACCTAACTCATTTATTTCATGACGCATATTACCTAATCTCGGATCACTCCAGTTTGCATAGGCGCGTTGAACTGCGATTTTTTCCAATTCTTGAGTTTCATTAATGATTCTAACAATTTCTTTAAGTGATAAATTATTGATTAAATTCTGAGAAAAATTATATCCTTTTAATAAATTTTCAATATCATAAAAAATTGCCACATTAAACATGTTGAGTTCCTCGTTGCAACATTTCCTCTGCATGTGCCAAAGTTTGCATAGTAATTTCTATACCGCCCAGCATACGCGCAATTTCTTCAACACGTTGTTTATATTCTAAAAGATTTATTTTTATATGGGTTGTTTGTAAATCAAAACTTTTGCTGACTTGTAAATGATGATGCCCTTGGCTTGCCACTTGTGGCAAATGGGTAATACATAATACTTGGCGTTGTTCCCCTAAATGCCTCAATAATTGTCCAACAATTTCTGCAACACTACCACCAATACCAACATCGACTTCATCAAAAACTAAAATAGGAACACCACGGCGTTGAGCAGTAACAACTTGTATTGCAAGACTAATTCTTGACAACTCCCCACCAGAAGCAACATTTTGCAATGGTTTTGGCGAATGCCCTGGATTGGTACTAACTAAAAATTCAATAATGTCAGTACCAGTTGCGCTTGGAGAAGCAGCTTCATCGGCTGTAACATTTATCACTAACTTTCCTCCTGCTAAACCTAAGCGTTGCATTTCCGCAGTGATTTTATCGGCTAATTGTTCTGCAATTTGGACACGTTGTTGATGCAAAGTTTCAGTAACAACTTTATATTCTTGCAAAGCTTCGACAAGAGCTGCTTTTAAACGACTAGCATTTTCTTCAAAATTTTCTAGTTCATTTAACTGCTGCCTCAAATTTTCAAAATGTTCTGGCAAATCAGCAACACGAACTCGATGTTTTCTAGCAATGTTTTGAAGAGTCGCAATTTGTTGTTGTACCTCTTGTAAACGAGCCGCATCAATGTCCAGAGAATGCAAATAATGGCGCAATTCTCCTACTGCTTCTTGGGTTTGAATAATTGCATTATCTAATAAACTAGTGATATTGGAAAGTTGTGAATCATGTGCTTGCACATTTTCTAAGGTATGATTAGCTTGACTGAGACAAGAAAGCGTGGAACCAGTTTCATCGTTATCAAGTAAAGACAATGCCAATTGGCCACTTTCTAATAATTTTTGGGCATTAGCAAGACGTTTATACTCCTTTTCAAGGCTATCTAATGCGCTCAAATCAAAAGGTTCTATTTCTTCTAACTGATAGCGCAAAAAGGCAATTTTAGCTTCACGATCTTCACCACCCAAAGCCTCTAAATCCGTTTTCAAAGATAGCCAATGCTGATAAGCTTGCATAACTTGTTTTAACAAGCCAGCATCAGGAACCATATCATCAACTAACTGACGTTGTATATCATGTTTTAATAAAGATTGATGAGCATGTTGACCATGAATATCGATTAAATATTCGCCTAAATGACGCAAAGTTTGCACCGAAACTGGCTTATCATTAATATAAGCCCGTGAACGTCCATTTTGATTGATAACACGACGCACAAAACATTCATCTCCATAATCCAACTCTTGTTGTTTCAACCAAGTTTGTGCTATAGGAGGTACAGAAAAAATGGCATTAACTTGTGCCGTTTGGCAACCTTGTCGCACAATGCTAGTATCAGCTCTATCACCAAGTACCAAGCTCAGGGCATCAATTAAAATAGATTTACCCGCACCAGTTTCGCCACTGATAATAGTAAGTCCCGATTCAAATTCCAGTTTCAAATGTTCAACAATGGCAAAATTTTCGATCTGTAAATAGTGCAACACTTTTGATTATATTATTGATTTAGTTAGCTTAAGTTACGCACTCTCGTTCCCACGCTCCAAAGGGCAACCGATTGCCCCTACATTATTGTTTGTAGGGGCAATCCCTTGTGGTTGCCCTAGTTTCTGAAATGGAGTGCGTAACATCAGTTATATATTCTAACAAAGTTTGAATTAAATTGATTTACTCCAATCCAATTTCGCACGTAGCGTAGCATAATGATTATGCCCCTGTGGGTGAATCAATCGAATGTGCTGATTCTTTTTTATCACAACCCTATCACCCGGCATCAGTGTTTGACATAAAACACCATCTCCGTTTAATTGCGCTTCTCCCCTTTGCTCAAGAGCAATATACAATTCAACACAACTATCAGCATCAATCACGATTGGACGACTAGTGAGAGTGTGCGGACAAATGGTAACCAACACTAAAGCATTTAAAGAAGGATGGATTATTGGACCACCCGCTGAAAGTGCATAAGCGGTTGAACCTGTCGGTGTTGACACCACTAAACCATCAGCACGTTGGCAATTGACAAAATGCCCATCAATCATAGTTTCAAAAATTAACATGTGCGACATATTGCCGCGATGAATAATTATGTCATTTAAGGCATTACAATATGAAATACATTGATCATCACGATAAGATTGGGCCGACAGTAAAAAGCGATTTTCTTCAATAAACCTACCGCTTAAAATCTCAGCCAAATATTTTTTCATGGCATTCGGACAAATATCAGTCAAAAAGCCTAAACGTCCTAAATTAACGCCCAATAGGCGAACATCATACTTGGCTAATAAGCGAGCCGCTTGTAACAGCGTTCCATCGCCGCCAATTACAATGACTAAATCACAGCGGCTACCTAATGCCTCAGAATTAGGGACAATATTTAAATCTGTTTGAGATAATAATTCTGCGCTAGGCGCATCAATTAATATCTCCAAATTATATTTCAGTAAAAACTTGACCAATGTTTCTAAGCACTGTTTAACTTGTGCATCATTGCGTTTGGTAACAAGCCCGATATTTTTAAACATAATCATTAGAATAGTGTGCCAATACCAAAGCTAAAGCTTTGGACTCCAAGTCAGTTGAAAATTTTAACACTTTGTTTTTATTAAACAACATATATAATCTGAACTGTCAATGCGTAAGTCCTATTACTATATTTAGCCTTGAACCTTTACTGACTTATCCCCATAACTGCCCAACTCAAATATTATAACTGATATTACGCATCCTAGTTCTCAAAAGTTCTCAAAGCTCCAGCTTGGGAATTCTGAAAACTTAAGTTATTGATTTGATATATTAACAATATTAATTGTAAGGATTTGATATGGCAAAAGATGAATCTCAAAAAAATGCAAATCCCAACCGCTCTGAAACAGAAACTGAGACAATGAACCAAACTACTGTTGATGAATCGGCAGCTAAAATTGAAGATGAGACTAAGGCTGAAGCCACTCCATCTATTGAAGAATTAACCCGTCAATTAGCTGAAGCCAAAAAACAGGCGCAGAGTAATTGGGAAAGCCTGTTACGCAAACAAGCTGATTATGACAATTTGAAAAAACGCACTGCACGCGACATCAATAATGCGCGTCAATTTGCGCTAGAAAAATTTGCTACAGAATTACTTGCCATCAAAGATAGCATGGAATTAGGTATAGAGGCAGCAAATAAAGCTGAAACCAGCATTGATTCTATAAAAGAAGGTATGAGTTTAACCTTAAAAATGCTAAATGATACTTTAATCAAATTTAACATTAATGAGATTAATCCCTCAAATGAGAAATTTGATCCACAATGGCATGAAGCAATGGCGATGCAGCCTGTGCCTAATGTTGAAGATGGTACGATTTTACAAGTCCATCAAAAAGGTTACAAACTTAATGATCGTTTATTACGTCCCGCGCGGGTGATTGTTGCAAAAAATCTGGAGATGGAAAAAACACCAGAGGAAAAGATTGAAGTTAAAAATTAAGTCCCTATATAAATTGCACAAATAGTTATATAAAATAATAACAAACTGAGTTCATTAAAATCAATTACGGAGAAATTATATTATGAGTAAGATCATTGGTATCGACTTAGGGACAACCAATTCCTGCGTCGCGGTTATGGAAGATAAACACTATCACGTCATAGAAAACAGTGAAGGAGGACGTACAACTCCTTCTATTGTTGCCTATAGTGATAATAATGAAGTTTTAGTAGGACAATCTGCCAAACGTCAAGCAGTCACTAATCCCAAAAATACCTTGTTTGCAGTTAAACGTTTGATTGGACGGAAATTTGATGATCCAGTCGTACAACGCGATATTAATATGGTTCCTTACAAAATCGTCAAAGCGGACAATGGTGATGCTTGGTTAGAGGTTAAAGGTAAAAAAATGTCCCCACCAGAAATCTCCGCACGTGTATTAATGAAAATGAAAAAAACTGCGGAAGATTATTTAGGGGAAAGCGTAACAGAAGCAGTAATCACAGTACCAGCTTATTTTAATGATAGTCAACGCCAAGCAACTAAAGATGCTGGACGTATTGCAGGCTTAGAAGTTAAACGTATCATCAATGAGCCAACCGCCGCCGCCCTAGCTTACGGCCTGGACAAACAACATGGTGATAAAAAAATTGCTGTATATGATTTAGGTGGTGGTACATTTGATATTTCTATTATTGAAATAGCCGATGTTGATGGTGAACATCAATTTGAAGTCTTGTCAACCAACGGTGATACTTTCTTAGGTGGTGAAGACTTTGATTTACGCATCATCGACTATTTAGTTGAAGAATTCAAAAAAGACACTGGGATTAATCTCAAAAATGATCCCTTGGCTTTGCAACGTCTCAAAGAAGCCGCTGAAAAAGCCAAGATTGAACTATCTTCGAGTCACCAAACCGATGTTAATTTGCCTTATGTGACAGCCGATGCCAGTGGCCCTAAACACATGAACATTAAATTAACTCGTGCGAAACTCGAAGCTTTAGTAGAAGACCTAATTGAGCGTAGCTTAGAACCATGCAAGATTGCCTTAAAAGATGCAGGTTTATCTGCGAACGATATTAACGACGTGATTTTAGTTGGTGGGCAAACTCGTATGCCCAAAGTACAAGAAGCGGTTAAGAACCTCTTTGGTAAGGAAGCGCGTAAAGATGTGAACCCTGATGAAGCCGTAGCGATTGGTGCTGCAATTCAAGGTGGAGTTTTAAGTGGTCATGTCAAAGATGTGTTATTGTTAGATGTCACTCCATTATCTTTAGGTATTGAAACCTTGGGTGGTGTTATGACTAAACTGATTGAGAAAAACACCACAATTCCAACTAAAAAGACACAAATTTTTTCAACTGCTGAAGACAATCAAAGTGCAGTTACTGTGCATGTTTTACAAGGTGAACGCGAACAGGCTTCGGCAAATAAATCATTAGAACGCTTTGATTTGACTGATATTCCACCAGCACCGCGTGGCGTACCACAAATCGAAGTTACTTTTGATATTGATGCCAACGGCATTTTACACGTTTCGGCTAAAGATAAGGCTACTGGAAAAGAGCAATCCATTTCAGTCAAAGCTTCCAGCGGTTTATCTGAGGAAGAAATTGAAAGAATGATTCAAGATGCGGAACTACATGCTAGCGAAGATAAGAAGTTCCATGAAATGGTTGAAGCGCGTAACAACGCTGATAACTTGATTCACGCAACGAAGAAATCTTTAAAAGAATTAGGTGATAAAGTCAACACGAATGACAAAACTGCTATTGAAGCAGCTATTGATGATCTAACTGAAGCTCTCAAAGGCGATGACAAAGCAGCTATTGAAGCCAAGACGCAAACCTTAGCCGAATTATCTGGTAAAATCGCACAACAAGCTTATGCCCAAGCTGGAGGCAATGGCGGAGCAACACCTGAAGGCTTCACTGAAGCTGCTAAAGCGGCTGCGGAGAAGGCTGCACAAGGTAATAAATCAAATGACGATTCTGTTGTTGATGCTGAATTTGAAGAAATTAAGGATAAAAAATAAACCTTAGATTCATTTCTCGTCAAATCCACTTAATTCATTAAGTTTGAAACTCAAAAGGCGCTACATCGTGAGGTGTTGCGCCTGCTTTGTTTTTTTTCTAGTCTAAAAAAAACAACTCAAATACGAGCTAATTATGTCATCAAAAAAAGATTATTATCAAGTGCTTGGCGTACAAAAAAATGCCTCTGAAGCGGAATTAAAAAAAGCCTACCGCCGCCTAGCAATGAAATACCATCCAGATAGGAATCCAAATAATAAAGAAGCTGAAGAACGCTTTAAAGAAGTCAAAGAAGCCTATGAAATCTTAACTGATCCCCAAAAACGTGCTGCTTATGATCAATTTGGACATGCAGGTATTGATCCATCTATGGGCGGTGGCGGCGGTTTTGGAGGTGGAGCAGGCTTTAGCGATCTAGGCGATATTTTTGAAAGTGTATTTGGTGGAGGCTTTAGGCATGGTGGAGGAAGTAGGGCATTTCGTGGTTCTGATTTGCGCTATGATCTCACTTTATCTCTTGAAGAAGTTGTTGCAGGTACCGAAGTTAAAATCCGTGTACCGACACAAAAGACTTGTGAAAGCTGTCATGGAACTGGTGCTAAAGCAGGCACTAGTCCGGTTACTTGTCAAAGTTGTGGCGGCCAAGGTCAAGTACGCATGACACAAGGATTTTTCTCGGTGCAACAAACCTGCCCAAGCTGTCATGGTACGGGAAAAATAATTAAACAACATTGTCCAGTTTGTCGTGGTAGTGGACGTGTTCAAGAACATAAAACCTTATCAGTTAAAATTCCTCCAGGTGTGGATAATGGAGATAGAATTCGTCTTTCTGGTGAGGGTGAAGCAGGGGTAAATGGCGGACCACCTGGTGATTTATATGTACAAATTCATGTCCGTCCTCATCCGATCTTCACTCGTGAAGATCGCAATTTATATTGCGAAGTTCCCATTAGTATTGTCACTGCTGCCTTAGGTGGGGAATTGCAAGCACCAACGCTTGATGGTCGTATTCTTCTAAGAATACCCCCAGAAACCCAAACGGGTAAAATTTTTCGTATTCGTGGCAAAGGTGTTAAACCTGTACGCGGCGGCGCACCTGGTGATTTACATTGTCGCGTAATTGTAGAAACGCCCGTAAATTTGACTGCTGAACAAAAAGAATTATTGAGACAATTTGGTAAAACAATGAACAATAAGAAGCGACATAGTCCAAAACAAAGTTCATGGTTTGATAAAGTGAAAAAATTTGTTGAAGATTTAAAAAAATAAAAGCCGTTCAAGCCCAAGGGCAGGTTAATTTTAATCTCGGTAATCACAAAAAATTAAGACACCCCGTATGAGCCTCTCAAGAGGGAACTATCCACGCTTTGAGTCACTGCCATTAAGTTAAGCCAAACCTGACAGGTTTTAAAAACCTGTCAGGTTTTTTGCCCTTGGAATTTCAAAGACCTCCGAGGTTTTGAAAACCTCGGAGGTCTGATTTGAAGGCTTAAAATGGCATTGACGCTTTGATTCCCCTCTTGATAGGGGTGTGTGTTAACGAATAATCATTTCAAATCAAGCTGAAACAATTTATCTAGCCATTTTTCAAGAGTTCATACAGTTCAATAATCCCCGTATGCGCTCTAGCAATATAAGAAGATAGTACTAAGGAATGGTTGGCAAATAAGCCAAATTCGGAACCATTTAAAATTATTGGACTCCAAACCATTTTTTGGCTAGCTTTGAGTTCTCTAATCACCTGTTGCAACGTCATCATCGCATTTTTTCGTTCTAAGACGGTTTTAAAGTCAATTTCTATCGCTTGCAACAAGTGAATCAATGCCCAACTAGTACCACGAGCTTCATAAAATACATCATCAATTTTTGTCCAAGGGGTTTTTTCCTCTATTTCAAGCGATTGACTTTCCGCATTTTCAGCAATCACTAATTGCCGATTGATACGCATTTGCCCAACACTAGCACTCAGGCGTTGAGATAAGTTACTTAAACGTTTAGAAACGTCTTCTAGCCAGTCAGTCAAATTATTCGCACCAACAATAAATTGTGTAGTTTGGTTTTGAGGTGCAGCCAATCTATGCAGATAATGTTCAAGTAATTCAATACCTTCTTCATATTTGTCCTCTGTGGTTGGCCAAAACCAGGAGTTATTGTCAATATTAAACTTTGGTTCGGCTTTAGCTAAATCAGGGTCTTCAGATTGGGTACGAGCACGGCTAATGTCATTGCGTAATGCTTTAGTAAAATCGCGTACTTGTTGCAATACGCCCCATTCCCAATTAGGCATATCGTCCATAAAAACGCCCGGCGGCATTATATCGTTGCTTAAATAGCCGCCCGATTTATTGAGTAGCGTACTTGCTATTTCAATTAGAGTGTTGGTAGTAATATAACCGCTGACAAGTTTTTCATTATAATCATCTGCTCGCTCTTGCGCTGCTGCTTGTACATCAAAGTAACTGGGGGTAATATTCCACCAAAGCCCAATTAAAAACAAAAGTGTAAACACAGTTAGGGCAATTAAGCCAGTGCTGTGAGCTACACCTCGCCTTTTGAGGTTGTCAGGATGATATAGTCTGAGTAATAATTCCCAGAAGTTATTTAAAATCTCGAAAGTCTTATCTTTGATTCTTTGTTTGATTGGCTCATCATTCATTATAGTAAATTCCTAGTTTTTGAGTATAATTAGATAATTTTTATTATGAGGCATGAAACATGTCTACGCAACTGAAAATAATCCATGACGATATTACCACATTAGCTGTAGATGCGATTGTAAATGCAGCTAATAGCTCCTTACTTGGTGGTGGTGGTGTTGATGGCGCCATTCATAAAGCGGCTGGACCAGAATTACTGAAAGAATGCCGTACACTTGGTGGCTGTCTTCAAGGCCATGCAAAAATCACCAAAGGATATAAATTACCAGCGAAATATGTAATTCACACTGTAGGGCCGATTTGGCGAGGTGGGCAAAATAACGAAGCAGGCTTATTGGCTTCGTCTTATAAGAGCAGTTTACAATTAGCTTTGGATAATAACTTGAAAACTATTGCTTTTCCTGCTATTAGTTGTGGAGTTTTTGGTTATCCCATTGCCCAAGCCGCAAAAATCGCTGTAAAAACAACGGCAGAATTTACTACTGCTAATCCGGGTATTGATACAGTTTATTTTGTACTATTTAATCAAAAATTTGAATCTATTTATAAACAGGTTTTATCGGAGCTGAATTTAAACCAGAGTTAATCGCATGAAATTGGGAATTGATAAATTGATTGAAAATCGGGCATTGCGAAAGCCGCTTAAAGGTCGTCGTGTTGCTTTATTAGGGCATCCAGCTTCTTTAACCAGTGAATGTCGCCACAGTATTGATGCTTTAATGGCTTGCCCTGAAATCAATATTGTATCTGCTTTTGGTCCTCAACATGGAATGAGAGGGGATAAGCAAGATAATATGGTCGAAACTGAGAATTATACTGATCCAGAATCTGGGATAATTGTTTTTAGCTTATATGGCGAAGTTAGATACCCTACTAAAGAAATGCTGGACAGTTTTGATGTGCTTTTAGTCGATATTCAGGACATTGGAACTCGAATCTATACTTATGTGACAACGCTGACTTATGTTTTAGAAGCTTGTAGTAAATATGGCAAAACTGTTTGGATTCTGGACCGTCCGAATCCAGCGGGACGGCCTATTGAGGGGACGCTACTTGAGGCTGAATGGGAAAGTTTCGTCGGAGCAACAGCACCGCTAATAATGAGACATGGTTTAACTTTTGGGGAACTGGCTAAATGGTTTGTCGATTTAAAGCAGTTAAATCTGGATTTGAAAGTTATTCCAATGACTGATTATAAACTTAACGCTGCCCCAGGATTTGGCTGGCCTATTTTTGAATTATCATGGATTAATCCCAGCCCAAATGCGTCAAGTCTAAATATGGCTCGCTGTTTTCCGGGTACAGTTTTGTTTGAGGGAACAACATTATCAGAGGGTAGAGGTACAACAACAGCACTTGAGGTAATTGGCGCACCAGATATTGATTTTAAATTGGTGCTAAAGCGCATGAATGCTTTGGAATCGGACTGGTTAAAAGGGTGTTTGCTGAGACTTTGCTATTTTGAGCCGACTTTTCATAAGCACGCAGGCAAACTATGCGCGGGATTGCAAATCCACACCGATAATACTGCGTACCAACATGAACAGTTTAAACCTTATAGAATTTGCGCCCTACTGCTAAAAGCAGTGCGACTCGAATATCCAGATTATGAAATTTGGCGTAATTTTCCTTATGAATATGAAACTGAGAAACTAGCGATAGACTTATTAAGTGGCGGGACTTTTTTGCGAGACTGGGTAGATGATTCAAGTGCTAAAACTAGCGATTTTGAGGAACGCTTGAAAAAGGATGAAGAAAAATGGGCGGAAATTAGGAAGCCGTATTTGTTGTATTAATAATTACCTAGACCTGTCAGGTTTTGAAAACCTGACAGGTCTGATCGCTATACTATAGTATTTCAGATAAAGATTTTGGCCAAAAACCTCCGAGGTTTTCAAAACCTCGGAGGTTTAGATTAAAAACATTAATTTACTCAAGCCACGGAAGTTTATTCTGTTTCCATCCATCAGTGCCGTCAATTACAGTATAAACGTTTTTATAACCTGCTTTTGCTAAAACATTTGCCGCTCTTGCACTCCGATTACCAGTTTTGCAGATTAAAATAATGCGGCTGTCTTTATTGAGTCCTTTACCGTCAAGAAAATCTTCAACATCTGTAAGAAAATCTGGATTATTTACATACTTGTTGTTCTCATCCTGATTGTACATAGGCACATTCTCATCAACAAGTGTAGGTGTACCATTGTCATATTCTTCTTCAGTACGAACATCAATAAATAAAGTTTTTTCGCGTTCTGTTTCGGTACTGAGTAATTTAAAAGTCTCGGTTGAGGTTAAATATAAACCTAAGCTAGTCTGATTTGCTTTTGGGACATCAGTTGTTGATACTGGTGTTGAAGTTGAAGTTGAAGTTG